>JANQEH010000024.1 GCA_028278455.1 bacterium | reverse complement strand
ATGATTTATGCTTAGGTTTGCACCATGCTAATGTATAACTAACCGGATACCAGAATATGGATAAATCCTGGCACAATGGAGAATGGTGCCGCTCTATGCATAAATCATATCTTTCCCGGATAGATCCTGAGATATAATCCCGGAAAGAACATAGTTAGTACCATTATAATACGATCTATTTTCCGATCTTTTTGATCAAATCCCTGACTCTGCAGGAATAACCGTATTCATTGTCATACCAGAGCATTACTTTCACCAGGTCACCGCCAATAACGTTTGTTAATGCCGTATCAACCGTTGAAGATACTTCTGAGTTGTTAAAATCGCAGGAGACTAACGGTTCATCGCTATACGCAAGGATTCCCTTGAGCTCTCCGTCAGCTGCCTTTCTTAAAAAATCATTCACTTCATCTGAAGTTGTAGACTTATTTACCTGGACCACAAGGTCAACCATTGAAACATTAGGGGTAGGAACTCTTACTGCAAGTCCGTCGAGCTTACCTTTCAGCTCAGGTATAACCAGCGCAACAGCTTTAGCAGCTCCTGTTGTCGTCGGTATCATTGACATTGCTGCTGCTCGTGCTCGTCGTAGATCTTTATGGGGCAGATCGAGGATTTTCTGGTCATTAGTATAAGCATGCGTTGTGGTCATAAATCCTTTGGCTATACCGAAATTGTCATTGATTACCTTTGCTGCAGGCGCAAGACAGTTAGTGGTACAGGATGCATTGGATATGACCTTATGATTATCAGGATCATATTCATTATCATTAACTCCTAGAACTACTGTCCAGTCTACATCACCTTTACCTGGTGCAGATAAGATTACTTTTTCTGCTCCTGCATCTATATGGGGCTGGGCTGTTTCTCTCGATCTGAAAAGCCCGGTAGATTCTACAACAACTGTAACACCCAGATCTTTCCAGGGAAGTTTTCCAGGATCTCTTTCCGACAACACTTTAACTTCTTTGCCGTCAATAGTGAAGGCGCTGTCTTTTGCTTCTATTTTCTGCTCTACAGTGCCGTGTACAGAATCATATTTGAAAAGATGTGCAAGAGTATTTACATCAGTAAGATCATTCACAGCGACAAATTCGATCTCAGGATCTTTCAACGCGCATTTCATTACCATACGCCCGATCCTTCCAAAGCCATTGATTCCTACTTTTATAGCCATTTAATTCTCCTTTTTATAGAATTCCTTGATTTGTATTCAGATTTCAAAGACATTTAACCGTTAACGATTATAAAACAATTTCTTAAAAAAATAGTTTCGAAATTTATTTCAGATATGACCTGCCCCAACAAAGATTAATATATCATTCTTTTTATAATTTCCAACTAAAAAAAATCAAGTATAAAGGCAGAATTCCAGCAGAAAAACTGATTTGAAAACGGGATTTGATGTCCTTATTTACACTCTCTTTACGTTTCATTTGCTAATCGAATGTTCCGTCATCAATAATATAGTATATCTTGACGCATGATCCACAACAACATAAACATGCGTAAACATCTCAGATATTAAATAATATCAATTATTTACGTTAAAACCTGTAAAAGTTTTTTCTTCTTCTTTTAGTAGATCGCATCCAAACAGGTGTAAAATATACGAAAGTCTATACTAAAAATCAAAATAAGAATTCACATGTTCCGGTTATTAACAATAAATTAACATAAACTGATTTTTGTAGACTTTTTCCTCTATTATTCGTAAATTCGTTTCTATTTTATCAAACTGATAAATCAACCGAAATTATTTAAGATAGTAACCGGGAGAATATAATGATCGATAAACTTCTGAATATGACGGAGAATGAATTAATAGATGACGTTCTCAACATAAGTGATAATGAAACATTTGATCTTCTTGAAAATACAGTAGCACATAATTACGGCGTGTACAAAGGCTTTGTACCGGTATCCTCTGAGGGCCCCTGGCTGATAGACGGCAGCGGGAAAAAGGTACTTGATGGTGTAGCCGCTTATTCTGCTGCAAATCTTGGACATAACAATCCTTTTGTTCGTAAGGTGATAAAAGAATTCTTAGATAAGAAATCACCGACAGTTTTGGGAAGATTTATGGCGTCGAAACCTCTTGCTTATGCTGGACAATTATTAAAAGAGGTGACCGGATTCGAATCCTACCTGCCTGCTAACGGCGGAGTTGAAGCTCCTGAAGCGGCGATCAAGCTTGCCAGACTCCACCACTTCAGTAAAAAAGGAATAAGCGATCCCAATATCATATATTTCACAGGTTGTTTTCACGGGAGAACCATCACGGTGACGCAATTCTTCGAAGAGGAAGTATGCAGAGATGGTTTCGGGCCATTCCCGGCAGGATTTCATAAGATCCCGTTCGGTGATATAGATAGTCTGAGCAAAGTAGTCGATAGAGAAACCGCGGCAGTATTGATTGAGCCGGTACAGGGAGAAGGTGGGATCAATATGGCTGACAAAGATTATTTTCAGTCATTAAGAGAGCTCTGCAGTGATACTGAAACGCTTCTGATTTTCGATGAAGTGCAGACAGGTTGGGGTCGCACCGGTAAGATGTTTGCCTGGGAGCACTTCGATACAAGACCAGATATACTCTGTACAGGAAAATCCATCTCAGCAGGATTTGCTCCGGTCTCAGGTATATTTGCAGATAAGGAGCTTATGGATATCTTTACCCCGGGCTCTCATGGATCAACATTCGGCGGGGCACCGCTTTCAATGATGATAGCTATTGCATCTATAGTTGAAATAGTCAGACAGAAACTTCCGGAAAGATCGGCAGAGCTTGGGGCCATGGCACTTGACAGACTCCGGAAACTTGCCGAAAAATCCAATGCGATCAAAGAGGTCCGCGGTATGGGTTTAATGATCGGTATAGAGTTGGAAAAAGGCGGAAAAACAGGCCACGACTATTGTGAAGATATTCTTGAAGAAGGTATGATAGTTAAGGAAACCCACGATTGGGTGATCAGATTCTCACCGCCGATAGTCTGTACAGAAGATGATATTGATTATGCACTAAAGATATTTGAAAAGGTTCTGGGATAGATAATGCTCAGAACTTTGTATTATTATAATGAAACAAAACAGCCGCCGCAAATTTCTAACATCATGAATCAAGTTGTCGGTAAGGAATTGCGACTGCATTGATATTTGATTATCAGCATATATATTTAATCCGCAGATCAGAAATGTTATATACAGGATAATGAGCTATTATGTCCGGGATAAAAAAATTATCATCCAGATCGCTCTGGATAATTGCTGTTGTAATTACTCTTCTCTCAGCATACTACCAGAGGTTAACCGGTCCTTCCTATGACCTAAGGGGAAGCGCTGATTTTCAGGGCAGCGAAATTAGCTACAGGTTCGAAAGAAGCCATGCAGGTGTAACCGATGCAGAAATAGGAATTGAGATACCGGATGAAGGAACTTCGGCAATTTTAGTTTATAAACGCTATAAAACTGACGATCCATGGACAGAAGTTGAAATGGAAAAGAACGATGAAAGATTGACCGGTTTGCTTCCAAACCAGCCAGAGGCTGGAAAACTTATGTACCGAGTTGTACTAAAAAATGAATCGGGTGAGATTACACTGCCGGAAGATCAGCCTGTTATTATCAGGTTCAGGGGAGATGTTCCGGCCTTAATCCTTATTCCCCATATATTTATTATGTTCCTATCTATGCTTATCTCGACAAGGGCAGGTTTTGAAGCTCTGCTGAACAGGGGCAAAATAATTAAACTTGCATACTGGGCTGCAGGAACTCTATTTATAGGCGGAATGATCTTCGGGCCAATTATGCAGGAATATGCATTCGGCGATTTCTGGACGGGATTCCCGTTCGGTTATGATTTGACAGATAACAAAACCTTGATCGCTATGATCGGTTGGATCGCTGCATTGATCGCGATCAAAAGAGGTAAAGATCCCAGAAAGCTGGTACTGGGAGCTGCAATACTCCAGTTTATAATCTATATAATTCCTCACAGCGTACTGGGATCGGAACTCGATTATTCGAAAATGAACGAACCGGGATAAACAAGGCCTCAGATTACCTTTCGAAATCCATCGAGATACCGAATGAGGGTATTAGAAGCATCCAGTATTCTGCCTCTCTTGTCAGGCTATATGTATATGGAGGCCTTATTTCTGCAACCTCATAATCATATTCTCTAACGTTTTTCCGGTTATATAAATTTCTTACCTCAAGAAAAGTAGACAGACGGCCTAGATTGGTCTTGAAATACCTGCATACTCTTGCATCCATCCTGTGATATGACGGATATCTTCCCCTGTTTAGCATATCATATGAATAATCCCAAAGATAACCTGATTCATATTGTGTGAATTTTATTGTCTCCTGCGTGTATGGCCAGCCCGAATGATAATGCCATGATAGATTGAATGACCAATTCTGACCTGGTCTGTAATTATAATCCAGATTAACAGTATGCGGCTGATCGAGGTTTCTAGGAACTTTGATCCCATCGATTACATCATGCACATCTGAATTACTGTAATTGAACCACCAACTATGTTTCCCACCGTTGTCTTTTCGGATATATATCTCGAATCCACTGGATTCGCCTGATTCCGGTTCCAATCTGAATCGGCCGTGACCTGTTTCAGGAGTAAGATCAACCGGATCTCCGAGTTTATAATATTTCGGCCTTATTTTACTAAGGTTCTTTACATAAAATTCAATCCTTAAGCTTATACCGTTTTTCAATTCATGCTCCAAACCTGCGACAATATGCTCAGATAACTCTGCCGGATAATATCTGTCATCACCATCCAAGACATTCATCATGTGAATCCCCTGAGTCTGATAAAATTTTCCCCATCCTGCTTTAAAAGATGTCCTGTCTCCAAATCTATATACGAAATTCAACCTGGGACTTATATTTTCATCTTCCGTCCAGGACGCATAATCCTATCTTAATCCCGCCTCAGCTATAATTGAAGACTTGATCCTGAATTTATTACTTAGATAGAAACCTAATTCAGTTCCTTTTTCATCATAATCTATATATTCCTCATTAAATGGTTTGCTATCTTCGAGCCAGATCTTATAAAAAGACCTGTCGTAGTTATAATCTGCCGACAGCTTTTTTGCATCGAATCCAAATTTCAAAAAGAATTTTCCGTTAAATCAAATGTCCAGTCCTGCTTCAGTCCGTAAAAATCGAAACCCTTATTGTTTGTTGCCTCAAAGTATTTTTTAGATCCGGTTGAATCATCTGCAAATCTTTTTTGATTTACATTTCCATAAGACAACAGGGTCTGGGCAAAAAGGCCGGATTTGACCTGGGAATCCCATTTCAGCCAGGCATAACTGTTACCGTAGCTTGATCTCAGGCTTTCACCAGCTTCTTCATTATAATCTGTAAGCTCGTCATCAGAGGCAAGCAAATGTGCTGAGATCGAGTTACTCTCATTTAAAAAATACTGGGTTTTCATTAACAGATCATAATATATCGGCTTAAAATTCTCCGCTTCATCCAGAAGTCTCAAAACCAGATCTATATATCCCCTTCTTCCTACAACCTGCCAGTAACCTTTGCCGTAAGCATAGTTTCCTTCAGTAATAAATCTGGCATTCATTAAACTCAAAGCTGTTGAAACTCTAGGTTTTTCAAGTTTTCTTGTACCGGTTTTCATATTGAAAACACCGCTTAGTCTGTTGCCGTATTCGGCTGGGAATGCACCGGTCATCATATCAATTCCATTTACTGCCTCAACGTCAATAATACTTGTGGCGCCGCCGACATCTTTTAGATGAAACGGTTCATATAATTCCATACCGTCAAGCAATACAAGAACTTCCTCCTGTTCTCCTCCCCTTATAGCAAATTTAGCAGAAAAATCATTTCCGGATAATCCGGGGAGTCTTTTGACTGCCCGGTAAATATCTTCACCCAACTGCGGAAAACTCTTCATATCATCTGCTTCAAGCGAATTCACTGATATTGATCTATCCTCCATCAGAGAGTAATGTCCCGGTGTAACAACTATTTCCTCTAAAGAAGCTATTTTTGTGCTTAATTCGAAATTAACTTCACGGGAATCTTCATTGGAAAGGCTGATCTCTCGTACTATTTCGCTTTTATATCCAATATAGGATGCTTCCAGCGAATATTCTCCCGGTGATAGCTTGAGTATCCTGAATCTGCCTTCATTATCAGTTGAAGCGCCAAGGAATGTACCCGTGATAACAATATTTGCACCAATAAGAGATTCACCTGTTGCCTTGTCAGTTACTTTACCACTGATCTCTCCCTGAACTCCTTTTGCAGGCAGAATAACAGCAAGCCCATCTTTGGTAACCTTTAATCCGGTTTCTGTATCATTTAGGATCTTCATCAAGGCTTCCCTGACAGTAACACTATCCATATTTAAGGTAATGGTTTGTTCCAGAGGCAGGTTATCTTTGATATAATTGAATTTTGTACTCGATTTTTCAGATAATACATCCAAAGCTCTTTCAAAGCTTACATTCCTAAGATCGATTGAAATTATTCTATCCAGTGAACCGGAATTTCCGTTTTCAACACTTTTAACCTGTGAAAATGATATAGTATTCAGTATCAGTACAAATCCCATCGTCAATAATAACAGTGATTTCATTTTTCCCATTTTAAACATTGCTCCAGCATATAAGCCAAAATTCATTTCGTCTTAAATAGTATTTTCTTCCCTGCTTTTTCATATTCGAAACCGGTTAATGACGAAAGAAGGTCAAGAATAGAATCCACAGGTCTATTCGGGATAAAAAGCTTTAGTCTCAGATCAAGATATTCCGTATTGTCAATATCAATTTTAACACTGTACCATCTTTCAAGCTGATTAAATATTTCTCCAAGTTTTACATCATCAAAATCCATTTCATATCTCATCCATGCTGTTGATTTTTCAGCGTCGGCAACAACCGGTTCAGTAGGCCTGCCATCCCGGACAAGACTCATCTGGTTTTTTTCGAGGATGACACCTGTAGAAGGATCACCTTCAATTTCAAAGGATACCCTGCCTTCTGTAACGATGATTTTCTCATACTCGGTATCTTGCCAGGCCCTGACATTGAATTTAGTTCCGAGTACCCTGACAAGAGTATTGCCTGCGTGAACAATGAAAGGCCTTTCATTATCAGGTTCCACCTCGAAAAAACCTTCACCTTCAAGCCATACTTCTCTTAAATCCTCGTCGAATTGGTCAGGATAACTGAATTTGCTTGATGCATCCAGGATTACTATCGTGCCGTCAATAAGGGTAATCTTTGACTGAGTTCCATTTTCCACAATCAATTCATTTAGCTCTACAGCGTCCATTTCTCCAAATTCAAAATACTCAGAGACCATGAAAGGGATAGTAAACAAGAATACAAATACTGCTGCATACTTCAGTATGTTTCCAAACCGAAGTGAATTCGAGGCGGTTTGAGGTGAGGATAATGTATTTTCAATAGGTATAATCTTACCGGTTTCAGTACTTTCCGTGATTTTTATCCCTGCCCTTTCCGCAACTATATTCCATGCATTTTCAACATCGATCCTTTCGGCATCACTGTTGATATCATCATAAGATTTTCTAAGGAGATCATATAAGTTGATATTATCAGGATCAGCGCTGAGCCATTCTCTGACGAGATTATCCTCTTCTTTATTTGTTTCTTTCCTGATATGCCTTAACAGCAATTCATAATCGATATCATTCTTCATATCCATGCCTCTGAAGGATTTAATTTACGTTTATTAGACAAACCGGATATTAGTTTTCGTGAAAAAGAATTTATTATCAGGACAGATTAAAAGAATAAGAAGGATGTTACAATCAAAGACAAGTTTTCGCGCAGTATTTTAACTGCTCTGAACATATGAGTCTTCACAGTATTGATAGATACCCCCGTAATTTCAGCGATTTCGGCATAACTCATACCATTAATAATGAACATAGAATAAGTTATTCTGCATTTTTCCGGTAGAGCCGCAATTGCTCCGTTTATCGCATTAAGTGTTTCCTTGCTGTAATATTCTTCATACGGAGTTCTATTATCTGTCTTTATTAAAGCTTCATCATCTACAGATACTTCATAACTCGATTTCCTGATCTGGTTCAGAGCGGTATTCCTTGCAGCTGTAAATAGATAAGATTTTACACTGGATGTTATCTTGATCCTTTCTCTGTTAGACCAGATCTTTAGGAAAACATCCTGAACTAAGTTTTCAGCAATCTGGAGATCTTTTACATACTGTTTGATAAATATCACAAGATCTTTATAAAAAGTATTAAAGATATGCTTAAATGCGGACTCATCCCCTTTACTTAACTGCTCAAAATAAAACAGATCTGATCTTTCTTCCGCCATTACCCTTTCCGGCCAATTTAACTGAGGAAGGAACAATTTCCGAATTGTTATACGGTTAATTCTAAAGATTGATGCAATCCATATTCAGTCAATATTGACATAGATACAAAAAAGGGTATTAATTTATTCCAGGAATTCCATTATTTTACAAAAAATTAGTAAAAACCATAATTACTCATATCTGAGAGAATCCACCGGATCAGCAGTTGCCGCTTTGACTGACTGAGATCCAACGGTAAGAACCGCGACAAGCAGCGCTATGAAACCCGAAAGCAGATAAATATGATATTCCATTTCTACCCTGTATGCGAAATTCTGGAGAAGCTTATTTGCAGCATAATAAGCTAACGGCCAGGCAAATATATTGGCAAGGATCACCCACCGGGAAAATTCCCTCGTTAATAGTACTACGATCTCTTTTACTGTGGAACCAAGTACTTTTCTGATACCGATCTCTTTTATCTTCTGTTCTGCAGTATAAGAGGCGAGTCCATATAATCCAAGACATGCAATGAACAGGCCAACAAATGTGAATATCCCAATGAGCTCACTTATACGTTCTATCACCCTATACTGAGTATTGAAATCAATATCCACAAAAAAATAATCAAATATATCACCGGGGAACAGTTCACTGTACTTTGCCTTAACGTTATTAACAATTGTACTTTCATCACTTGTGCCTATATCAAGAGTAATATATCTGAAGGTATTTGAATATCTCATGATCATAGGCTCAATTGGACTGTATAGCCCAAGCCAGTGAAAATCTTTGACGACACCTAATATCCTGGCCTCTTCCCTGTCGGAACCAATGAATATCGGTTTATCGACCGCTTCTTCCGGGGTATTCCACCCTAAACGTTTTACAGCAGATTCATTGATAAGATAGGAATCCATAGAATCATCTTCCCGGAAAGATCTACCGGCAATGATTTCAAGATTGTATGCAGAGATAAAATCATAATCGCATCTAAGTATTCTTGGTCCCATTCCGTTGTCTCCATCCCTTGTAGGATATATGAACAGTCTGTTAATAAATCTTCCCGGAACTCCGGAAGCCATAGACACAGCGTTAATTGAAGGTACAGTCATTAATTCATTCTTCACTGTTTTCCAGTTCTCTTCTATCAATCCCCAACTGCTGAGGTATAACACCAATTTCTGTTTTCTTTCAAATCCGAGCGGTTTATTTTTCATGAATTCCAGCTGCCGGTAGACCGTTAAAGATGAAATTAATAGAGTAATGGAGATAGCAAACTGTCCTACAACCAGAATTTTCCTTATTAAAGCTCTGCTGCCATCAGGATTTCTTCCGCTTTTGAAAGTATCCACCGGACGCGATGATGAAAGGAAAAATGCGGGATAGCAGCCCGCTCCGAAACCGATAATAAGTGTCAGTATTAATATTGCAGCTATCACTTCAGAATTTAGAAAATCTTCAATCCCATAATTCAACTGGGCAATTTCATTAAGATTCGGTAAAGCAAGAACGACAATTAACAGCGCAAACACCAGTGAAATCCCGGATATTAGGAGAGATTCACCAATGAATTGTGAAATTAGTTGAACTTTCCGGGCGCCGACGATCTTTCGAATACCTACCTCACTTGAACGGTTAACGGATCTTGCCGTTGTGAGATTTATAAAATTCATGCACGCTATCAGCAAAATAAATATCCCTATAGCTGAGAACACGTATACAAACATCAGAGCAGTTGAAGTACCATTACCCCACAGGGGTTTGAGATGGATATCCTTAATAGGCTGAAGGAACATTTTACATTCGATCCCCATTTCATTCATGAGATCTTTTATATGATTTTCAGCAGAGTTTTCGATCCGGGTTTCAAACTTACTGCTGACGATCCCTTCCTTCAATTTCATATACGTGACGACTCTTGTCACCAGGGGATGCCATATAGTTAAATGCTCGTCCTCAATAGATGATTTCCATGAACATATGATCTCAAGTTTGAAATTGGTGTTAGATGGAAGATCCTTAATAATTCCTGTTACTTCAAAAAACTCATCTCCTATCCGGATTGACTTTCCTATCGGATCTTCATTTCCGAAATACTTCAGACTTTTCGTCTCAGTTAGGATTACGGTACTCGGCCTGGTCAGAGAGGTTGCCGGATTTCCTTCCAGAAATGGAAAGTCAAAGATAGTTAGAAATTCGGGTGTAACCCTGTATACATTGGATTCATAATACATATTGTTGTTATATTTAACCGGCCTGATTGAATTCCTAAACATACTTCCTACTGATTCTACCTGAGGGTATCCCTCTTTTAATTCTTCTGCAAGAGGCGAGAAATTACCTGCAGATATTTCCGTTCCGGCCTCGGTTTTGCTTATTAAGCCAACCAGAAAAATCCTATCAGCATTTTCATGAAAAGCATCATATGATATCTCCATCTTTACAAACTGGAAAATGAATATGCAGCACGCCATCCCTACAGACAGGCCAAGTATATTAATGGCGTAAAAAGCTTTGCTTTTCGTTATATTTCTGAGCGCGATCTTAAGATAATTTCTGAACATCAAGACACTCCTGTAAACTGAATAATGAATTATAGTTTTTAATAACCTGAATATCTGGATCAGGTACCATGTATAACCTGCCAGCCTCCCGGATTCAGCGACTTTCATTTTATAGATTTCTTCATAATCACCAAGCATCTCTCCCGGTTCTGTCCCGTTCACAAGAAATTTCAGAATTAATTCAAATATTCCCGGTGGCTTCTTTGTATCCATTGTTAGATTTTAACCTATTACATTAAATTTATTTATTCGTTTTTTAACACTTCTGCAGGATTCAAACTTGCTGCTCTAACAGCCTGAAAACTTACCGTTGAAAGCGCAAGAATCAATGCTCCAGCTCCCGCAATCAAAAAAGGTCCCAGGCTAATTTCAGTACGGTATTCAAAATTTTGTATCCAGAAATTCATTACAAACCATGCAGAAGGCCAGGATATTATATTTGCAATCAGGATCCAAATTGCATATTCTTTTGTAAGCAATTTTACTATTCCGGAAATTGAGGAGCCCAAGGCTTTACGTACTGCTATTTCCCTTATCCTTCTATCGGTTGAATAAGATACAAGTCCAAGCAAACCGGTAATTGCGATCAATACTGTTAAAATTGAGAAGATTGAAAACAGTCTGCCGGTCAGTATTTCTGCCTTATAGAGACTATTATAATTATCATCCAGGAAATAGTAATCGAATGGTTGTCCGGGAGCAAAAACGTTCCAAATACTCTCAATTGAACTTAGTGTCGAGGTTATATTACCGGACGCCAATCTGATACACATATAAGCAGGCGCATTACGGTTGATAGTCAAGAACATAGGCCTGATCTTCCTGTGTAATGTTTCATAATGAAAATCTTTTACGACACCAATTACGTGATAGTGTATTTCATCACTACCCAGAAAGGTAGTTAAATATTTTCCTAAAGGTTTTTCCCAGCCGATATTCTTTACTGCAGTCTCATTTAGTATCACAGCAGAAGTATCCTGTGAAAATTCACGCGAAAACACCCTGCCTTCTGAGAGCTCAATCTCCAGGGTACTCAGAAAATCATAATCAAAAGCTAATCTCCACAGTATAATAGGTTCATTCTTTGGAAATCCTTCCGGTACAATTGCAGTATTACCAAGAATCTCACCTGGTACATCAGCAGTATAAGAGGAGTTTAATACATCCTTTTTTTGCGAAATAGTTTTTCTAAATGACTCCACTTTATCTCCAAGCGACCATGCTTTCCGCAATACTAAAACCTGCTCTTTATTAAATCCGAGTTTTCTCTGACTTATAAAATCAAGCTGATTGTAAATAATTGAAGTTCCTATTAGGAGAAATATCGTTGCTATGAATTGTACCATCACAAGACTGTTTCTAAGGCTGCTCTTATCCCTCATTTTGTAAATACTCCCGCTCAGCACATTTATCGGGTGAAATGATGCAAGAAAGAAAGCAGGATATCCGCCGGCAGCGATACCTAAAATAATGGTAAAAACAACTAGAGCAATCCCGTTTTTCAAGTTCAGGACATCTTCGGGATTTATATTTTTGTCAGCTAATCCGTTAAACAATGGTAAAAGCAGATATACTGCTATAACTGAGATTATTACGCTGCATACCGTTAAAAGCAATGATTCCGAGATAAACAGTCCTAAGAGTTGGCTTTTTCTTGAACCTGAGACTTTCCTGATACCAATTTCTTTTGCCCGGCCTGCTGATTTCGCAGTTGCCAGATTCATATAATTAATGCAGGCAATTATTATTAAGAACAATGCTATAGAAGAAAAAATATATATGTATTTGATATCACCGTTCGACTCAAGTTCAAATTCAAGATCAGAGAAAAGATGGATATCTCTTACTGGTTGGAGTCTATACTGCATAGCGCCACCTGAGGCATAAAACTCATCCAAAGTCACGCCCATCCCTAATCTCAACTGAGTTCCTACATATTTCTCAATCATTTCCTGGATTTTTGTTTCAAATTCATCAGGATTTACGTCTCTGCGTAATTTTATATAGGTATGAAAATTATGCCGTATCCATACAGGTTCTCTGCTTTCACTGATCGATGACAGCGAGCCAATCATATCAAAATCCATATGAGTATTAGCAGGCAGGTCCTCTATGACACCAGTGATCTGAAAATCCGTTTCATTATCATAAGTAATAACTTTTCCGACCGGATCTTCAGTACCAAATAATTTCGAAGCAGTTGATTCTGAGATGACCATTGAATTTGGATCTTTGAGAGCAAAATCCGGATCACCACTGAGTAGCTTAAAAGAAAATATTTTAAAGAAGGTTGAGTCAGTATAATATAGTCTTTCGCTAAATGCATTATTATTATATTCAACGAATCTGTCTGTCCAGACTTTTCTTATCCGTGCTACCTGTAAAACTTCGGGATAATCTCTTTTGAGTGCGTGTGCCATCGGGGCAGATGCAACAGCCATGTCGAATTCATTCCCTGATAATACACCCGACACTCTCATCCGGTAAATATTATCGGCGTCATTATGAAAACTATCATAACTAAGTTCATCTATAATAAAAAGAACTATAAAGATAAAACAGGTTATCCCCATTGCAAGCCCGAGTATGTTTATTAATGAAAAATCCTTATTCCTGAATAGATTTCTAATAATGATCCTTATATAGTTCTTATACATAGCGTATCCCCCGTAAATAGAATTTTGCAGTTGTGTTTTTGAAAGTTTTGTTAATTGAGACAGATACCATAACCACGAATGAATAGCACCGTATAATGATTTTTTCTCAATATATAATTCTTCAAAATCTCCAAGCTTTTCCTGGATATCCATTTTCGGTGAAATCCTATTCAGCAGCCACTCTAGAATTTTTGGTGGTCCGCCGGATCTCTTTTTCATATTTGTCTCCTAATCGAATGCGATGTTCGGCACACCTTCCCAGACATTTTCCTGAACACTCCTGATCTCCCTGAGCGCTTTCTTCCCCTTATTCGTCAACCGGTAGTAGAACTTGCTCCTTCCTCCTCTTTCCGGGGTTGGTTCGCCTTTAATCTTATCTACATAGCCTTTCTTTCTTAGCTTCTCGAGCGGCATATAGATCGTCCCGATCTCCCATTGATAACCGGTTACTTTAGAGACCTGCTCAAGAATAGAGACACCGTATGCTTCGTCCCGAAGTCTCCATACCGAAAGTAAAATGTATTCTTCAGCCCTTGATAATAGTTTCATATTCGCTGCCCCTGCTGAAAATATCTTTAATTTTATTAAACATATACGTTCGTTAATGCACAAATGTTTCTTTAATTATTTTATACATATAATCAAACAAATCCGAAAATGTTCTGTATATAAATTTTAGAGATACGATACGGTATGATTAATCGGTGTCTCTTTTCGCCTTCCACTGTTTGGCGATAGCTTTCAGGTCGATCTTGGAAGTTTTAGCAGCCTGGCGGTTCTCTTCGAGGATCTTATTAAATATTTCCTCCCGGTGAACTATGATGTCTCTCGGAGCTTCAATTCCCAGACGTACCTGTCCACCCTCAAGACTGACAACGGTAACCTTGATATCGTTACCGATATTGATACTTTCCCCTACTTTCCTTGTTAGAATCAGCATAAACAGTCCTTGTTTATTCGAGAGTCATGAATTCCTGTTCAGGAGAGAATTCATCATCCTTAAGTACAACCTGATGACCGAGGCGTGCTTTCTGGTTAATTATTATCGGTCCCAGCAAATTAGCAGTGACTTTACCTAATTCCGGACGAATTGTAACTATGGTATATATCAGCAGATCCTCATCCTTGAAATCACCAAGATTATAAGCCATTTCTCTGGTAATTTCAGGCTCATACGGATCTGAAACAAGGATCGGGCTGATTATCGGGAATGTGATATCCGGATCATCTATGCAGAGCAGCCACTGGAAAGGTTCATATTCCTCAAGGTCGATGATGACAAAATTCTTAAGGTCTTCGAAACCGATCAGTCCTTCGGGAAATATGATGACTTTGGCCCGGTCGATTTCGACTGTACCAAGCTGGTTATTCTCAATAGTAAATATATCCGCCATGAATGGAACTTATTAAAAAAATAATACTTTAGCAAGGAAAATAATCAGGGAATGAAAAATAAACGGGATCAGACAGCGCCGAGGAAATCCAGGAGGCTGGGAGAAATCACCCTTGCACCTGCACTCAATGCGGAATTCAAAGCGTTCTCTTCAGCTTTAAATTGAATGAATGCTTCACCGAAGTCAGTGTCCTCGAGATATGACATCGAAGACTGCACCTGAATGTTCTGCGTGGAGAACCGGTCCTGGTTAAAAACGATAAGCTGTTTTCTTGTACCGATCTTAAGAAAGTTCTTCAAAGTCTGCTCTACCGCATCATTTATATCTTCGATCTTTGCTGAGATCGCTGCGGAATCATCATTGAGCAGATCGAGCTTCAGATCGTATATAGTCTGAAAAAGGTTTGAACCTCCCTTATCGGACTGATCAAATACTTCAGCCCCGGTAAGGTTTATAGTTACACGGGTATTTTCATTTATCTGGCGCTCAAATGTTTTCTTATTGCCGTAATAATCAATTACTTCTCCTTCCAGATTGAATTTTACCACGTTTTCGTTCATCTGAAATGGTTTGTCCATCGTCTCGGTACCACCGAATAAATACTTCCCGTTCTCTTTAGTATTGGCTATCTCGACGAGGTTATTAAGCATCATCTGAAGCTGGTCAGCGAGACTTTCTCTGACCGTAATTGAATCGGAAGCTCCCTCAATTGCTAGTTCTTTTACCTGCATCAGGATCTCATAAGCATCATTCATGGCGGTTTCCTGAGCCGTCAGTATCCTGAGCCCGTCTTCAATATTTCTCTGGAACTGGTGGTTTGTCTCAAGTATTGTCCTGAGTTTCAGCACGTTTGCCATCGCCTCCGGATCATCAGAAGGCCTGTTGATACGCTTTGCAGTGGATAGCTGCTCCTGAATATCTGTCATTCTTTCACGGCTGCTATTCAGGTTTTCTGTTACTGTTCTTATTCTGAAAGAATCGGTTATTCTCATAGTGATGCCTGTGAATTATTACATGTTTATCAAAGTCTCAAAGAGGTCGTTAACAGTTGCTATTACTCTTGCACCTGCCTGAAAACCTCTCTGGAATTTTGTAAGGCTAATGAATTCTTCATCGAGACTAACACCAGAAGTTGAGTCTCTTAGATTCTGGAACTGGTTTATAAGACTCTCATGATTCACAACATTGTCATGGGCCTCCTTTGCACCCATACCAACTTCACTTACAACTGAGTTCAGATAATCGATAAGAGATTGAGTTCCGTTGCTGAGGACTCTTTCCTGCTTCAGCTCTGCTATTTCAAGGGCGATTCTGTTATCTCCGGGAGCGCCTGAAACCAGTACTGTTCCATCATCCTGCTCCGTGATTACTTTTCTGGCGGCTGCAATTGCGTTTTCATCTGCCAGGATCTCCTGGGATATCTCCATACTGGTGGCATCAGTACCTGTAAAGAAATCATTATCATATGGTATCTCATTTGCATTACCTTGAATCCCCACACCGATTTTATGTATATTATTCACCCTTGTGATAAGATTGTATGCAAGTTCGTCAAATCTTTCACGGTAATAAGGAACGATCTCATTTCTTGCCTGCATCAGACCATTTATTTTGCCGTTGTTGATTATCATTTCTTCGCCGTCATTCGCATCAAGAATAGTCGTTCTCAGGTTGCCGTCGGTGTTAGTAACCTGAAGTTCCATCGTTGTAGGAAAGTTTGCGGTTACAAGGGTGCGGGCGGGAGATGCAACCTCGACAACTCCGTTCTCCTTTTCGAATGCATATATATCCATCATGGTAGAAAGTTCATCCAGATCCCTGTCTCTCTGGTCTCTAAGATCATTTGCAGTCCCTTTCGAACCTCCCTCGAGGGTTAATATCTTATTGTTTAAATTTGCAATGTTTTCAATCAATGCGTTCGCGCGGTCCACAGCCCTGTCAAGCTCAAAGTGTATATCATCGCTTAATATTCTCAGCTGTTTATCAATCTGGTGAAAAGCATCTACCATCACTGAAGCCTGCTCGCGCAGATTGAATCTCATAGTTGTATTCTCAGGATCATTTGCAAGGTCGGCCCAGTTATCAAAAAACTCCGAGATCAGGATCCTCAGTCCAGTTTCAGAAGGTTCGTTGATCGTAGTCTCTATCTGGTTCAGAACTCTTTCCAACGCTTCATTCTGACCTTTAGTCTGCATTTCAGTTCGTACCTGCCTGTCAACAAGCTGGTCTCTTATCCTTCTCACTCCGTCCAGCGCAACACCAGTCCCAAAAACACCTTCTGTTGTGGCAATAGTAATATCGGGTTTCAGAGTAACTTCCTGACGGCTGTATCCGTCAGTATTAACATTTGCAATGTTGTTACCGGTAACATTGAGGCCGGCAAGCTGAGACCTAAGGGTCTTTCTGCCGATATCGAATGCTGATCTTATACCAAAACCGCCCATAGTGCCTTATTTTGTTTAAACGATCCTGTTCAATAGTCTTTTCTGAGGTGCTTTCGTAACCGATTTAGTCTTGGGATTCTTATAGATACCCTTGCTATTATCTATCGCTCCGAAAAAAACCTGGATATTTTTATCAAGAAACTGAAGAGAATTAGTAATAAGAAACTGGTTACTTTGATTCAATTTCAGAATTTCTTCTATCAGGGATTTGAATCTTCTTTCCTTTTCAACCAGTTCTTTACCGTGATCATCAGGAGCTTTTGACGCTATAAAGGATATTTTAAGTGTTTCCGGCGTAGTACCGAGGTAAATTGCGATAACCTCAAGTTCCTGGAGCCGTTTTTCTTCAAGCTTGTTGATTTTATCCATCATAACCTGCTGTTTACGCAGGTTAGCAGTTAGTGAATCCAGATCAGCGTTGATAAGAACACTTTGCTCATCTTTCACAAGCTGGAATACCTCTTTGTATAGATTGTATTCCTTATCAATGATTTCAGAAATCTTTTTTACATGTTTTTCAAGTGATTCCATAATTTTTTTGCGGTCTTAACGTATTTTCACCAGATGATCTTATCTAATTATCGGTATTTCCGGATTTTTTCTTTAGATATTCTCCCCTGTTCTGAACTTATATCTAAGGTTTTTTACTTCTTCTATATAGTTTTGCGTTTCCTGGTATGGTGGAACTCCGTTATACAGCTTCACTACTGACGGTCCGGCGTTATATGAAGCAAGCGCAAGCTCGAGATTCCCACCGTTATCAACAAGCATTTTCTTAAGGTATTTTGTGCCTGCAAAAATATTTTCCCTGGGATCGAAAACATTATTAACATTCATCTCTTCGGCAGTCTGATCCATTAGCTGCATCAGCCCTTTGGCACCGGCTTTAGATACAGCATCCGGCCTGCCGGAGCTCTCTTTGACAATTACAGCTCTTATCAAATCGGGATCGAGTTTATGTTCAATTGCCGCTTCGTCAATAATATTATTAAGGTTTTCGATCCTGCCGTTTATGGTTTTTGGCAGTGGATTTTCATCCGTTTTATCAGTTTCCTTATTTAACCGGTTCTCGAATTTCTGTTCGATTTCTTCTGCGGAAATCGTATTTCTATCGTATTTCTTTTCGAGGTGTTCATTGAGCATATTACCGATTCCCAGAGTACCTCTATCAGCCATTTTATCTGCTATCTTCTCATAAAACAGAGACATAAAGACATCTTCACCGTAATTCTGTCCGAACAAAGCGCTTTCAGGGACCGTTTTCTGCATTTCCTGAAGCATTTGGTAAAGGAACATTGATTCAAAACCTTTCGCAGCAGTTTTGATTCCTTCCTTCCCCTTGATATTCTGGTAATTCTCAAGTTTCGAGTTGAGACTTTGAGTCTTAGACCTGAATACCATCCCCTGTTCGGTCAGATTACCCAGTTTGGAGAGAAATCCTTTGTTTCCGTCCACCTTCAATTCTTCTCCTTATTTCCTTACATTATAACCAATTCAGCTTTCAGAGCTCCCTGAGCTTTCAATGCCTGGAAAATCGCTATCATGTCTCTCGGGGCTACCTGGAGAGCATTCAAAGCTGAAGCAAGATCACCTATTGAACTTCCGATCGTCTTACTGAGAAAAATTGCCTGTCCCTGAACCTGCTGTGCAGGTTGAGCTGGATCGGGAGTGATTGCTATTGTCAAATCACCATGTGTAATCAACACTTCAGACAATTTGACTTCAGCGCCTACAATTACAGTCCCCGTTCGCTCATTAATCACTACTTTAGCCTGAACGTCTGTCTGTACAACAAGCTGTTCGACCATTGAAATGTACTCAACCTTCCGGTTATTATCGTTATATGGCGGCATCATTTTCACTACGATAGTTGCAGGATCCTGTGCGTAAGCTGTATTATCTCCAAATACTTTGTCTATTGACTGAGCAACGCGAAATGCAGTTGTAAAATCAGGCTGATACAGGTTTATCCTGAATTCATCTTCGGATTCGTAGCTAAGGCTCATATCCTGAAGTAATGCTCCACCTTTTACAATCCTCCCCGAGGCAGTAAAGTTCTGGGTTCCAGCGCCCTGAACATTAAGACCCCCGATCGAAACCGGGCCCTGAGCTGTAGCGACAACACTCTGGTTCATATCGACCAGGTTTGCCTGGGTGAGAATGCCTCCTTCGAGACTCTGAGCATCACCAAGAGATGATACAGAAATATCGAATTTTGCACCTCTTTTTGAGAATGGTGGTATATCTGCACTGATCATGACCAGCGCTGCATTTCTCATTCTGAGTCTATTTTCATCTATGGTGATCCCGAAATTCTTCAGGACATTGGTCATAGCCCGGATCGTGGGTATGATCTGGGTTCCGTCACCAGTACCTCTCAGGCCTGTTACAAGTCCTATTCCGGTCAATCTTCCGGTTTCCACACCCTGGATCATCCCTATATCTTTGAGCCTTGTCTGGGCATATGTACCTGATGTGACCATCAAAATCAGAAACAGGACGGCAAAATATTTCACCGATCCGGTTAACATCCGTATTAAGCTTTTGGCAGCCATTCTATTTCCCTTGGAATTTATTTAGAATTAAAATATCCAGTTCAGTATTCTCTGAATTATTCCGGGTCTGCGTGCTTCAGTGGCAACACCCTTGCCGTTATGAAATATTTTGGCATCAGCTATCAGAGATGCACTGATCGTATTGTTGTTTGTTATGTCGTCCGGTCTGATAACTCCTTCAGCGACAGTAACGACTTTTTCACCGTTAGTCGTAACTTCACGCGTACCTCTAATGAGGAAATTACCGTCTTCTCGAACGCCGACTATTGTAGCGGTTAATGTTACGGATAGCTGTCCCCTGCTCGTAATAGTCCCGCTTCCGCTGTACTCACTGCCAGTGCTGGCGCTGACACTCCCGGTAAGAGCTTTAAGGAAATTATTCCCGAAATCGCCTTCCATATCGAGGGTGCTTTCCTTACTTGTCTGCGTATTCGTAACATTTGAGGCCTGAGAATTCTCATTAATAACGATGGTAACAATATCACCGATTTTATGAGCCTTGACATCCGCGATAAGTCCCCCTTTAGGTCCTTTTAAAACAGACTGCTGTTGAGCATTAACTGAAAAAGCAATTGCTGTTAAAAATAATGTCAGGACTAAGGCAGAAACTAAAAATTTTCGTAACATTGGAATGCTCCTTTTGTATATCTTATTCAATTATTACCTTTGAAATACCTGCTACAGTGCAGCTCAGAGGTTTCCTTTTACCTGTCTGCAGAACCGGGATAAGATCACCCATCCTGCCGTCCCTCTGCGCCACTCCCTGAGACTTTACGGTAATACCGCCTCTCGTTACGACGATATCTACAAGGTCACCGCGTTTAATTATCCTGGGCAGATCGACATCGCTCATCTTAACCGGCATTCCGGCACGGATAACAAATTTCGACTCTTTTCCTATCAGGTCTGTTGTAACCTTCAGCAAATCGTTATTGTACATAGTTGACTCGTCATCGACTACTTTAAGGTCTTCTTCAGAAATG
>JANQEH010000301.1 GCA_028278455.1 bacterium | reverse complement strand
CGCTGCGTATTCCGCAGCGCCCGCTTTTTTCTGAGTATGATTGATTTTTGATTATTACTGAAGTTTATTACAAATTGAGTTGTGTAAAACAGAAGGCTTATTGATGAGTGATAAAGAAAAACCCAAGTGTCCGCACTGCGGAGAACGCCTGCTCAAATGGGAGACTCCGCCAGATTCATCATGGGGTATAGTTATAAAATTAGTATGCTTCAACGATGAGTGTTCATATTACAAAAGAGGCTGGAAATGGATGGAAGAAAAATTCCAGCAGAAAGCATCATATAGATATTGTATAAATCCCGAATCAGGGAAGGAACAACCGCTTCCGGTCTGGTCCCCTTCCGCATTGAAAGACCGGTTAGTAGACGGTTAATTAATACTAAAATAGAAAGTAATTACAATGACAGTAAATCCAATCCAGAATTTAAAAGACGAAATACTTAAAGAGTATCCCCGGCTTTCCCGTGATGATAAATTCAAATTCGCCTGTCATCCGAAGGTACCGTGTTATAACAAATGCTGTCAGGATATAAATATATTTCTAACACCATATGATATTGTCAGATTAAAGAACAGGCTCAATATCAGTTCCGGCGAATTCCTTGCAAAATATACGATTATGCTGGCTGACAGAAGTCAGGACTATCCCATTCTTCAGCTAAAAATGAACGATACTGAAGAAAAGGAATGCCCGTTCGTCACAAAGCTTGGCTGCAGTGTATATGAAGACCGCCCCTGGCCCTGCAGGATGTATCCTGTTGGATCTGCATCTCCAAAGGAAGGTTCAGATGAAGAACATTTCTATTTCATGATGAAAGAAGATGTCTGCAGAGGATTTGAAGAAGGTAATGAATGGACTATCGGTGAATGGCTCGATAATCAGGAAGTAACTCCCTATGATGAAATGGGAGAGCTGTTTAAGGAGATAGCCTTCCATGAATATTTTCGCAAAGACAAAAAACTGACCGCGAAAAAAATAGACTTCTTCTTCATGGCCGCTTATAACATCGATGAGTTCAAGAGATTCGTCAATGAATCATCCTTTTTACAAAGATTCGATGTTGATGAAAACTCAATAAAGAAGATCATGGAAGATGATAAAGAGTTGCTGAAATTCGCTTTCCAGTGGCTGAAGTTCGCTTTGTTCGGAGATCAGACGATGTCAATCAAAAGCAATTATTAGATTCCTCAGAATTAAATTTACTTTGTGCAATTTCAAATGAAAAGGGGCTGTATTCCAGCCCCTTTTTTTTGTCTATTTTAATCCACTAAGTCTCAAATCAATATTGTGCGCCGAGATTTCTCGATTCCGTTTCCCGCTGAAGCAGGAAACTCCACTCGAAATGACAGGATTATCGTGCATTATTTATCATTTCGATTCAGCCTATGGCAGGAAGAGGACATCGATAGGAAAGACATATATACTGTGCCGGGTTGTCATTTCGACTGGAGCAGAGATGATTTCGTTTTCATCTCTTCGTAGCGGAGAAATCTCAGAGAAGAAATCGTACCATTATATTTTCGAAGCAGTGTCTAATTGACAACATCCCCTACTTACCTTCTTTTTTGTCATTCTGAACTTAACCTGCTCCAGCGTGGCGGGGAGTTTCAGAATCTTAAACGTCTATGATTAGAAACTATAATAAATTCTGGATGACGGGGTGTAGTCAATAATCATCCTGAATGAGTAAAAAGAGACAAGAAAAGTATTAATAATTCCCTCTTCGAAGGGGGGAATTAAAGGGCGATGTTCGCTTACACTGTTAATATAGAAGCTGGATCAAATACTGAACACGAAAAAAGCCCCGTTACATCGGGGCTTTTTTATAATCATTATTAAACTATATCTAACTTGCTTTTCCGTTGGAGCCTGAGTTTCCTTTTGCGAAGGCCATTCCGAGAAGTCTGTAGATCATATGAGCAAACTTGGAATATGGCATGAACCACAAAAGATAGAATACGAACACCAGGTGGATCAGGTATATAACATGACCAAGAACTGAAATATTGGTCAGTCTTATCAGGAATGTCAGCATCCCTGTCACCGATACAAGTGATATCATATACAGGAATATCTTATCCGAATACCCGTTTGCGCCAACTGCATCTGTCTGTGAATTTCTTCGGGATATCATTATCCAAGTTCCTACGATAAGTGCGATACCACTCGACACTCCGAGGATCTTGATTGGATTGAAAGGTGCTATCGGAGATTCTACGATCGGTACAAATGCAGTAAAGAAAACTGCAAGTCCCGCCGTTATCATAGCGCCCACGAAACCGAATAGAACCAGCATGTGAGCTATATATCTCGGTTTATTCTCACCGCATTGATTGAACCTGGCGTGAGAAATAACATCCGGAAGCACAGAAATAATACTACCTATCATTCCCGGAGCCTGCCCGCCGTTACTTTCTTTCATTCTACCCCAGAATCTCAGGAAACCTACTGCAGCAAACATGAAAATGATAACATTACCTGTGACGAATAGTCCTTCTGCCCAGATATGCGGGAGAAATTCTGCGTATCCTACATCCCTCAGATTCTGTATATCGAATCCGAACGATGAGCCATGGATCGCATATAACAATATAAAAAACATTGCTGTGATTCCGATGAGCAGTCCCGGCAGCGCTTTAGGAGAGCCTAACAGTTTCCCCATAAATGACGGAACACCGAAATTTTCATAAACATAAGATCTGATGCCCGCGAGAACATCACCCGGTCT
The DNA here is from genome assembly GCA_028278455.1 of bacterium. Taxonomy (GTDB): domain Bacteria; phylum SM23-31; class SM23-31; order SM23-31; family SM23-31; genus JANQEH01. Next base: position 16,667 of record JANQEH010000301.1, on the reverse strand, counting down.
TGCCCCGCGCGGACAGTGTTTTGAACAGTCGTTACACTGGTGACATAACCAGACATTAGGATCCGCGATCAGCTTATCTTTCATTCCCCACTGTGCCATAACCATTTCCTTCCGGGGAAATACTCCATCTGTTGAAGACAACTCACATACAACCGAACATGTGGCGCACTGGTAACACTTCTTCAGGTCTTCACCACCCTGCCTCATAACGGTATTGATGAAATCAACATCCGGTTCAACCAACATTCTATCAGCCATTATATAGCCTCCCGAGCTTCAATATTTAGTTTGTACTGCCTCAGAATCAATAATCAGATTCGATATATTTTAAAGAGAAGAATTTCTGATGAAAACTCATCAACTCTACCCTGGATACTTAGCACCATTAATGTAAATAATATACGATTTTATAGAAATAATTGCAACGGAAATTGGAAGTTTCGAGATACAAATACAACAGGTCCAAATAGTATTATATCTAATCTGATAATCTAAAACGGATTCTTGATTTCCGGCTGAAATCCTGATAGGATGGTCATTTTTTTATTGCATAGTGTGATTATATTTAATACAATTCAAATACAAATGAAAATAAAATCCTGCACGGGGGAAATCATGAAATCTAAAGAAATTCTTTTACTTTCAGTTCTGCTGTTAATTCTCTCATCACTCTCTTGTACGTCGGGTGATGATGTCGAAAGTTCTGAGCTGGTTCAGCCTTCAAACTGGTGGGAAAAACTCCCCAGACCGGTATATGCAACTCTTGAAAAAGTTGAAAATTCCCAATGGTGGTTCGAAGTATACAGGCTTCCGCATAATATTTATGCAATCTATGAACCATATCAGTTTGAAGAAGCGATATGTTACCTGGTTGAGGGCGAGGACAGAGCTGTTATAATCGATACGGGTACAGGTATAGGGGATCTTAAGAAATTGATCGATGAGCTGACCGACCTGCCATATTCGGTCTTAAATACTCACACCCATTATGATCATGTAGGTGACAATCACCAATTCACGGAAATTGCAATGTTGAGGGATGCAGATGGTATAAACAGGCTTATTGAAGGAAGAACCAACGAATCGCTGATGAATTACCTCCGCCCTGCTCTTCTCAGAAAAGGTTTGCCGGAGGAATTCGATCCGGATTCGTGGACAATTCCATCTGTAGAGCCGACCTACCTGTTTGATGACGGCACACTAATCGATCTGGGAGGCAGAACTCTTGAGGTGATCCATACTCCGGGACATTGCACTGATGAAGTTTGTTTCCTTGATAAGGAAAATAAAATACTGTTTACTGGAGATATGTTTTTCCCGGGGCCTTTGTATGCATTCGGTGATGATGTAAACATAGATGAATATTTCCAATCAGTAAAAAAACTGGAGGCCAGGATTAAGGAATTCGATTTTCTCTGTTCAGGACATAACGATCCATGGGTAAAAAGCGAAGTGATCCACAGAGTTAGAGAGGGATTTGAGGATGTGTTCGCGGGTAAGGGTGAATTTGAAGAAGAGCAGGGCGTCAGAAGATACTATTTTAACGGCTTCGACATACTGATAAGAACCGACATGATAAAATGATCTGAACCTTTTTTGCAAAAATGGAGTAAAATATTTATAAGGGTTTATTTATTATTTTTGAATATATCTTTTAGCGAACTGTACAAAATAGTAACAGTGTTTTATCATTAGCGGACATCTGAACGTCTTGAATGGTAATACTATTATTAACTCTCCTTTCCTCTTCTCCCGCATCTTCGTGTTGTTAATTGGCGAAAATACCATATCCGTCTAATAATAAATTTAAGGTAAGGGGGACGCCATGAAACAGCATTTTACTGTTTTATTATTGTTAGCTGTAAGCTTTTCTCTGTTTGTCTGCTCTACTGATACTTCCCCCGAAGACTCGGAACTGGTCCGTCCAACTGAATGGTGGGAAAACCTTCCACGGCCGGTATATGCAAATCTGGAGCAGATTGAGACTTCTCAATGGTGGTTTGAAGTCTATAAACTTCCCGGTAATATCTTTGCTATTTACGAACCAAACCAGTTTGAGGAGATCATTAGCTATCTTGTCCAGGGAGACAAGAAATCCCTCCTCATCGACACCGGCCTCGGTATCGGTAACATGGAAATGCTTGTTGATGAGTTAACTGATCTGCCTGTCACGGTGGTTAATACTCACTCTCATTTCGATCATATAGGCAGTAATTATCAGTTTGAAGAGATCATGATCTTCGATGATGAATCCGAAATCAGAAGACTAAAGGAAGGGATACCCAATGATGTTTTGAGAAAGCATGTAGAATCAGGTAATGTCTGGAGAGGCCTTCCCGAAGATTTTGATCCGTTAACCTGGAAAACTCCGCCGGCAAAAGTATCAAGACTGCTAAAAGAAGGAGATGTTATAGATCTTGGGGGAAAAACACTGGAAGTTATTCATACTCCCGGTCACTCTCCCGGCCATATCTGCCTTCTTGACAAACAGGCAAGGATTCTGTTCACCGGTGACCTTTTTTATCCCGGCCCGCTTTATGCTTTCGGAGATGATGTGGATATCGACGACTATGTCAATTCGATCTCAAAAATAACAGATCTATGCAATGAATATGATTACGTTTGTCCGGGACATAATGAAGCTCTTGTAAAGAAATCCGTAATACCCAAGGTAAACCATGCATTTATTCAGATATTCCGGGGTAAGGGAAAATATGAAGAAGATTCCGGTATAAGAAGATATTACTTCGGTGAATTCGATATCATTGTTCGTTCAAACATGATAAAGAATCAGGAGTAGCTACCGAAATCATATAAGGTTAGTTTTAAATTCCTGATAAGAATTTGATAAATCAAATTCCTATAAATCCATTTTCAACAGATTTTTGATATTTGTTTAGAATACTGACGGTAAGAACTTGATTTATCAAGTTCAATAATCTTCGATTCTCCAGCTACAAAAGTCAAAAAAAATTATTACCTATCTTACCGGTTAACCAGCCAATTTTCACATCTTCATTATTGAGGTGATATAGAGGTATATATGGTTTCAGATCCAAAACAGGTGTGCTGTCAAAAGCATCTATCCCTATAACCTGGATTATATTCTCCTCTATAGAAAGAAGTTGAGTTATGGTCGAGCCTATCCCGTTGGGCCTGTTCGGTGAGCATGTAGAAAACAGGCCTCTTTTTACCTTGTCATGTTTCGGAATTATCCTCAGTTCAAAATCTTCTGATCTGTGAAAATACCAGAGAATGTGTAAATGGGAAAAGCCGTCAAGATCTATTATCCTTCGGCAAACTCCTGAAATACTTCAATTGTTCCTTCAATTCCCTTGGACCAGTATTTTTCTTGCGGGATATCTTCTTTATTCTTTATCGGTGAGTGGATAATTCCGATCGGATTGAACTCAACCTTATCCATAAAGGCATATTCCTTTTACTCGCGTTTGCCTAATAAACTCTCGTCATCATCCTGTTTTTCCATAGCCTTTTCTATACCGCGCATAATATGTCCGGCATCGAAAATGTCCTGAATTCTTATTATCTTCTCATCTTTGAAATCAATCAACATTACTTCTGTGAATTTATACTGAACCGAATAAGGCAGACCTTTCCAGACTATTTTTCCACCCTTTCTTTCAAGATGAAGAGAAGCTCCTTCTTCATCGTCAAATGATCTCACCATTTCGTACTCAAAATTTGGCAGTATATTGATCTGCTCACCCATTACTTCCTTAACTTTATCTTTACCCTTGACGGGGACAGGACAGAAAGGACTGGAAAACTCTATATCTTTATGAAAGAAATTTTCTACTTTTTCCCAGTGCTGATAATTAATATTCTTAATAAACTTCTTCGCGTTGAACTGCATGATATCTCCATTCATTCTATTGTAATAATTACTTAGGCATCAGTTTGTCTATCTCAGGTACTGATACGCATAGTTTCTTTATTATTTTGTCAATTCTGATTATATTTGTTACCGCCCTCAGTATCAGGTATACCGCCAGCATGAATAATCCCGATGAAACGATTACAATTGGCAGCCACAGCCAGAATGTTTCACGTACATCATACGATTGTGAAAAAGCGATCAAGGCAGTAAGAATCGTCATAGGTAAAGCAAATATCATAATCCCCGTCCTCAATACAGCAAGTGATGTTCGTTTCTCTGCCAGGAGGAGCTGTGCCTTAAGATACGATTCGTTGTTTTCCTGGTTATCTTCCATTACTAAAATATTCTATAATTGATTCTGTCAATCCCTTAATTGTGTGCTCCTTTGCTTCAAGAACGGGTTCAAATCCATGTTCCCGAAGAGTATCAGATGTCATAGGTCCTATACTGCCTGCGGCTAATTTTTCCTTGATAGAAAGCAGGTCATCTTTCGCAAACTGATTAAAAAAATTATCTACTGTCGAAGAACTTGTAAAGGTTATAAGATCTATTTTCTTTTCGGTAAACAGGTCCTTCAAATCACCGGCTGTATGTCCGGGAGGAACTGTTCTGTATGCCGTTACTGTTTCAACTTCAGCGCCCATTTCAGACAGGCCTTTTGGTATCGTATCCCTTGCCAGATCTGATGAAGGAATCAATACTCTTTTACCTTTCATTTCAGGATACCTGCCTCTGAAATAATTAATAAATCCTTCTGAAGTAAATTCTTCCGGGATAAAATCAACCTTAACTCCCAGTTTTCTTACAGACTTCCCGGAAGCGCTTCCAATAGCACCAAAACTTGCTTTACCGAATGTCCTAATATCAATATCCCTTTCTTTCATCCTCTGAGCGAATGCTCTTACACCGTTGACACTTGTAAAGATGATCCAGTCATAAACTTTCCCGTTTTGCATACTTTCGTCAAGCTCTGAATAGTCTTCGGGGGGGATGATTTCTATCGCCGGTCTATGAATAACCTCAGCGCCAAGTATCGATAATTTTCCAGCGAATTCCTTTGTCTGGCTATGACTTCTAGTAACAATTATTGTTTTTCCGAAAAGCGGCAGGTTTTCATACCATTTAAGTTTATCCCTCATATTTATAACATCACCAATCACGATCAGAGCCGGAGGTTTAATCCCTCCCTGTTCAGCCTTATCAACTATGTTCTCAATAGTACCCGTAACTGTCCGCTGACGGGGAAGTGTTCCCATTCTGATCAAAGCAGCCGGTGTACTAACTGGTTTGCCAAATTTTTTCAACTGTTCAATAATAAACGGCAAACGCTTAACCCCCATATAAAAAACCAGAGTACCGTTCATCACAGCTAATGCTTCCCAATTAATATCTGATTCATCTTTATCCGGATCTTCATGGCCAGTAACAATCGATGCAGCTGATGCAATCCCTCTGTGTGTCAGGGGAATTCCGGAATAGGCAAGTGCTGCAGTAGCCGCGGTTATACCGGGTACAATTTCGAATACAATATTATTCTCCTTCAGAAATTCCGCCTCTTCTCCCCCCCTGCCGAAAACGAATGGATCTCCACCCTTTAACCGGACTACTTTCTTGCCCTCTTCGGATTTCTTTAGAATAAGCTCATTGATCTCTACTTGAGAAAGGGTATGCCGCCCTGACTGTTTCCCGACGTATATATTCTCAGTCTCAGGCGAAGTCATGTTCAACAGAGCATTATTTACCAGATGATCATATATGATCACATCTGCCTGCTCCAACAGATCCTTGCCTCTAAGAGTCATCAGATAAGGATCACCCGGGCCGGCACCGACAAGATAGACTTTATTAGTTTTTTGTGAGTTCACTTATCCACCTGATAGAGTTCTAATCTAATTTCGCAGTTTTTCAAGAATTTTGTCACCACCGGAAGAAAGTACTTTTATGGCCAGTTCTCTACCGAGTCGTTCTGATCCATCCAGATTCCCGGTGATAGACTCAGTAACTGAAGTTTCACCTTCAAGATCGGCTAGGTATCCGGTCAATTCAAGCACATTGCCATTGATCTTACCATTGCAGGCAACAGGAATAAGACATCCTCCATGCAGCTCTCTGAGAAAAGCTCTCTCACCGGAAATAATAGTCGAGATAGACAAATCGTTAATTCTTGCCATTGTATCTTTTACATAGCTGTCATCCGATCTTATCTCAACGCCTATTGCACCCTGCCCTGCCGAAGGGACCATTATATCCTCAGGAATATAATACTTTATCTCGTCTTCAAAAGCGGATCGTATCAGTCCTGCTCCGGCCATCACAATGGCATCGGCATCACTTTCTCTGAATTTTCTGAGTCTGGTTTCTATATTACCTCGTATAGTCCCGATATTAAATCTTTTCGAGATTCCCTTCAACTGTGCTTTTCGGCGCAGACTTCCAGTCAATATTGCAGCATCCTCCGGTAATTCACCAATGCTATTATAGGTGCCTGTAACCAATACATCGCGCGGATCGATCCTTTCAGGGACTGCACCAAGAATCAAACCCTCCGGAAGAGTAGATTCAAGGTCTTTCAGGCTGTGTACAGCAGCGTCAATCTTACAATCGAGCAACGCTGTTTCGATCTCTTTAGTGAACAAACCTCTTTCACCAATTTGATCCAGCGGTTTATTGTTAATCTTATCACCTATAGTAGAAATATGAACCGTTTCTATATCGATACCTGGGACAGACTTTTGTAAAAGGCTGATAACAATATCAGTCTGAATTAGAGCAAGTCTGCTTTTTCTTGTTCCTATCCTGAGCTTCCGGCTCATTCCTATCTGCCTTTCTGTGAACCATCATCAAGTTTGAAAATTCTTTTAAGTAATTCTGCATCTGTGATCCCATCCTGAGTTCCGGCATACTCCTTTAATCTCAGAATCGGATCCTTTAATAACTTCTTTACAATACTCCTTGTCAGCAATTCTACCTGGTCCAGGTTACTTCCATTCAGTTTTTTTCTATTGATATCTATCTCATTCTTTCTAATATCTTCGAATCTCTCCTGAAGCCTTCGTATAGTCGGCAGAACATTGATCGTGCCATACCAGTTCACAAAATCTCTTGTTTCCTCTTCAATGATACTTTCCGCTTTACCGGCATGCTTTTTTCTTTTTGCATAGTTTGAATCAACAACATCTTTAAGGTCGTCAATATTGAATACATGAACGTTTTTAATCTCTCTTGTTCCCGGATCTATATCCCGAGGTGCCCCGAGATCAATGAAGAAAAGTTGTCTGTTTTTCCTCGCCTTCATGATTTTAGAAACATGGTCACGGGTTATTATCAAATCATCAGCTCCGACACATGACACTACAACGTCAACTTCATGAAGAAACTCATTTAACCTGCTGAACCTGATTGCCGATCCCTCGAGCGACTCTGCAAGTACTGCCCCCTTTTCATAAGTCCTGTTTACGATAAGGAAATGTCTTACCCCTCTTCTGTAAAAATGTTTTGCGGTCAATTCACCAGTTTCACCCGCACCAATTACCATGATTTTCAATTCAGAGAGATTCTTGAATAATTGCTGCGTCTTCTCGACTGCGGCAAAACCTATTGAAGTAGTACCTTCCCCAATACCTGTATTTGTCCGGATATTTTTTGTAACTTCGAATGTCTTATGTACAAGGCGGTTCAGGATAGGTCCTGTATTCGCGTTCCGCACTGCAAAAGTATAAGCATTTTTAACCTGGCCGAAAATCTGTGGCTCACCCAGCGCCAGAGAGTCCAGTCCGGCCGACACCCTGAATAAATGCGAAATCGCTTTCTCACCATAAAAATTATATAAGTATTCTTCAATTTCTATATCAAGTTTTTCATACAGCGATCTGAACAAAGGTACGGCTACCGTATCTGTAATACATTTCCTGGGCATTAATGCATAGATTTCAGTCCTGTTACATGTTGACAGGATCAGACTTTCTTTTGTATCAACATTATTCTTGAGAATATCCAATGCATGTTCAATCTGATCCGGTGAGATCATTACTCTGTCCCTAACGGATATCGGTGCGGTCTTATGGCTCAATCCTATAACTACTATTCTCATTTATTCTTGCTTCCCCAGACTTAAAACAATGAACTTTATTTAACTGAACCTTTGTTCTTATTGAACTGATTATATATCTCCCAAAATGCTTTATCGATCTCTTCGGAAATTTTTCCAGAATCCCCCTCATATTCTGCCTTGATCTTATCCCTTATCTCACCTAATTCCCTAACTAATCCGACATAATCGACGTCAATAAACTCCTCAAGCTTTTTTCTGATTTCTCTTGCCAGTGCAGGACTTTTTCCTGAGGTAGAAATAGCGATACTCAGGTCACCCCTTCTTACTACTGCCGGGACGTGAAAGCTGCAGAATTCAGGTTTATCCACAATATTCACAAATATCCCCAGATCCATACATTCTTGATATATTTTTTGGTTGGTCTCACGGTCATCTGTAGAGGCTATAACCAGAAAAAAATCTCTGCAGTCACCATATTTATATGATCTTTTAATGACATTGATATTATATTCTTCAGCCAGAATTGCAGCATTATCACCGAATATTTCAGAGATAACGGTAACAACCGCCCCGGCATCGCATACCGATCTGATCTTTCTTTCACCTACATTCCCTGCTCCAATTATTAAAACAGGTTTCTTTTTCAGGTCTAGTGTGATCGGGTACATATAATCATAAAGTAGAGATTCAATTTTTTTCCCAGTGAAAACCAATGCCTCACAAATCTTCTATAGCTTTATAAGGTATATAATATTGTTCAATTTATCAATATGAAAGTGTTTATTGAGATCTTTTGAAACGTAACATCGAAATAATCCCGGCCATCGGGCCCAGCGCAAGTATCGAAAAGGCATATTTCCATGTAAGCAGTCCTACAAAGTAAGGGATTATCCAAATTGAAAAGAATGTGAGGGTGAAACCGAGGCAAGTCTGCAGTGTGAGTACTGTTCCTGTATATACCGGTTCAGATAGATCAGTAAGACACGCTGAGAATTGAGCAGAATCAGACACGACAGTCATTCCCCAGATCAGACAGACCGGTAAGATCAGATAGGGTGACATCCCGAAGAGCAATCCGGCCGTTAAACAACATAGACCGCTTATTGCCATAGAATAAACTGTTACCTGCGGTCTCCCAATCCTGTCAGCAATAATTCCTGCAAGGGAACAACTTATGCCACCTACTCCAATTATAAAAAATGAAGCAACTGAGGCCGAAATCTGTGGATTTTTAATTCCTGATACCCTGAAACTTTCGAGAATAAATAAAGGGATCCATGTCCACATGGCATAGAGCTCCCACATATGGCCTAAATAACCGAAATTCACAAGTCTCAGACCTTTATTCCTGAAAATAATTCCTATATATTTCCAGTTAAATCTTGCTGTTGCAGTAAGATATGGACCATCCTTGACAAAGAGAACACATAATATACCGGCTGCAGTTGCCATCAATGAAGAATACAGCATCATAGACCTCCAATCCTGACCTCCCAATGCTTTTAAAAGATGCGGTGATGCAGAACCTAATGTCAGCGCTCCTATCAAAATACCAATAGCCATACCTCTTCTTTTTTTAAACCATCCAGCCATTATTTTCATACCGGGAGGATAGACACCTGCGAGAGCGGCGCCTGTCAAAAATCGTAAAATCAAAATTGACCTGAAGTCTTCCGCGAATATCCCTATTGAAACGTTGAATGCAGCTCCACTTATTGCGCATATTGCGAATAAAAATCTTGAATTAAATATATCCGGCAGATTTAAAATTGCACTGATAAGTGTCCCTGCAACAAATCCCACCTGCACAGATATGGTAATCCATGAAATCTGGGCTGGTTTCAGACTCCATTCATTTACCAGGGCCGGAACAACTGCAGTAGCAGAAAACCATAATCCCATAGCCAGAAGTTCAGCAAGGGATAATATGACCAGCGCCCGCCATTTATTCTTATTAGTGTTCATAATTCCATTCCGGGAGTCCTGTCCTGAGAGAATAAATCTAGAATATAGCATGAATCGCCTGAAAATTCAAGATGAATAACCTGATTAATTATTACAAATCGTAGAAAGGTGAATAAAGTGTTGTTTAACTACGCGAATCGAACTGTCCTATCGGTTTCACGGATTTTCAAAAGTAGTAACACCATTCTTAATTTTAGTAAAAGCGAAAGGTGGATTTTTGCTGAAAATCAGTAAACAGCTATAGAATTAAAACCGGGTAATAATTGGCACTGTTTTTGCTTAATTATTTTGAGCTAAATTAACAGATAATAATTTTAAAAAAACCGGAGATTTATATGGCACTGAAAGAGCATAAAACTCCATTGCTTGATGAACTCGAAAAGGGGGAATGGCCAAGCTTTGTAACTGAGATCAAGAATTGCGCAAGCAAAAATGAGATGAGCAATGATCTTCTTGGTCTTCTTGAAAAATCCTACCGCGAGAGAATCGGTTTCTGGAAGCATGGTGGTATTGTAGGCGTCATGGGATATGGCGGAGGTGTAATCGGCCGATACACCCAGCTGCCAGAGGAGTATCCTAACATTGAGCATTTTCACACAATGCGTGTTAATCAGCCTTCAGGCTGGCTTTACACATCAGATGCTTTAAGAAAACTCTGTGACATCTGGGAAAAGCACGGTTCAGGTCTTACAAATATGCACGGATCGACCGGGGACATCGTCTTTTTAGGCTGTACAACAGATGATCTTGAGCCGACATTTGCTGATCTTACAGAAGCTGGTTTTGATCTCGGGGGTTCAGGATCAGACGTACGTACACCCAGCTGTTGTATAGGACCGGCCCGCTGTGAATGGGCCTGTTATGACACTCTCGCAGTAACTTATGATTTTACTATGCATTATCAGGATGAACTTCACAGACCTGCATTTCCATACAAATGGAAATTTAAAATGTCAGGATGTCCGAATGACTGTGTAGCTTCTGTTGCCCGTGCTGACATTTCGATTATCGGTACATGGCAGGATGACATCAGAATTGATCAGGACAGCGTCGGTGAATATTCTGACAACGGACTTGATATATTAAGAGATGTCATAATGAATTGCCCGGGTAAATGTATGGAATGGGACGGCAAGACTCTTGAAATCGACAACAAAACCTGCCGCCATTGTATGCACTGTATTAATGCAATGCCTAAAGCACTACGTCCGGGTACCGACACAGGTGCTGTAGTATTGATCGGTTCAAAGGCTCCTATCGTTGAAGGTGCAATAATTTCGTCTGTTCTGGTTCCCTTCTGGAAACCCGAGCCTCCATATGATGATCTTAAAGATCTTATGGATGAGATCATTGATCTCTGGTGCGAAGAAGGTAAAGCCCGTGAGCGTATCGGTGAATTTATTCAGCGTGTTGGAATGGGTAACTTCCTCGATGCCATCGGACTTGAGCCTGAACCCGCAATGGTTGCCTATCCGAGAGACAATCCTTACGTCTTCTATGAAGATGCAGAAGAAGAATAAACAATTTTTTAGGATAAGTAACCGTTTAAATTAAGACTATAATCTTAGGAGGTTAATACAACATGGCAGATACACAAAAAAGAATCACTGATATCGGCCCCCCGGACTATAAAGATTTCATGTCTCCAGCAATGAAGGCAAATTACGGAAAATGGAAATATCATGAAATTATCAGACCCGGTGTCATGGTGCACGTTTCTGAAACTGGTGATAAACTTTTCACAGTCCGTGCCGGCGGAAGCCGTTTAATGAGCATAGATAAGATCCGCCAGTTCTGCGATATAGCAGATAAATTCTGTGACGGATATTTCAGATTTACAAGCCGTCATAATATTGAATTCATGTTTACTGATGAATCAAACATCGATCCTCTGATCAAAGCAATTAATGATCTTGGACATCCTGTCGGCGGTACAGGTAACTCGATCTCCAGTATTGTACATACACAGGGCTGGGTACATTGCCATTCAGCAGCTACAGATGCTTCTGGTGTTGTCAAAGCTGTAATGGACGACTTGATCGATCATTTCAAGAACATGGATCTACCGGGTAAATTGCGTATAGCTCTTGCATGCTGCCTGAATATGTGCGGTGCTGTTCACTGTTCGGATATCGCTATTCTCGGTATTCACACAAAAGCGCCAATTGTAGATAACGATACACTTCCAAAAATGTGTGAGATCCCGACTGTTGTGGCATCTTGCCCAACAGCAGCGATCAGACCATCTACGGAAGACGGCAAGCCAGGTGTAGAAGTTATCGAAGAAAACTGTATGTTCTGCGCAAACTGTTATACAGTATGTCCCTCGATGCCGTTGAATAATGCTGACACCGATGGAATTTCACTGTGGGTTGGCGGCAAGGTGTCGAATGCCCGTACAGAACCTACATTCTCGAAACTTGCAGTTCCTTTTATCCCGAACAATCCTCCGCGTTGGCCGGAAGTTACAGATACTATTAGGACAATGGTTGAGGTATGGGCCCAGAATGCACGTAAATTCGAGCGTATGGGTGAGTTCATTGATAGAATCGGCTGGCCGAGATTCTTTGAGATGACCGGTATCGAGTTCCAGAAAGAACACATTGATGACTTTAAATATGCAGGACTTTCATTTAAACGTTCTGCACATTTATCTTACTAATAATATAGAAGGGAAATTAATATGCCCAGCGTAGATGAAATTGCCGACGGAATGTACAAAATGGTCCAGGATGCTCAGGGTCAAAAGAAACTTAAACCGACTGGCCTTCAGAAGGCAATGATGGAAATGTACGGAGTCGACAAAAAAACCTGTAAACTAGCTATCCGTGCGTTAGTCGACAACGGACGCCTTGTTTACTCCTATTTTGGCGGTAGTTTTCTTGAGCTGCCACCGGATGGCGATAAATAATTTCGCGGCTGGTATACCCAGGTCATAAGAAAGTAATTTCATGACGGGCATTTTTCCGCGTATTACAATTGCCGGAATGGCGGGCGATTCGGGTAAAACGCTTGCTACTGCAAGTATCTTAGCCGAATTGCTCCGCCGCCAAATTAAAACTGCTGCATTTAAAAAGGGGCCCGATTTCATCGATGCCGCATGGTTAAGCCTGGCATCGGGAGGCACTTCGAGAAATCTAGATGTCTTTATGATGGGTTCCGAGTATGTTTACCGTTCTTTTATATCTAACGCAGTAACTGACGGCTTCAATATAATTGAAGGTAACCGCGGGATCTTTGATGGAATTGAAACTGGTGAAAACAGCACTGCTGAACTTGCCAAACTCTTAAAATCTCCCGTGGTTTTAATTTGCAGTCCAGTCAAAGTTACAAGGACTGCCGCAGCTATGATCATGGGCTGCAAGCTCTTTGATAAGGACTTAAATATTGCTGGAGTTATCCTTAATAAACTGGCCGGAAAAAGACACGAGAAAGTAGTTACCAGAGCTATTGAGGAAACCTGTGGGATACCTGTTATCGGTACTATTCCCAAATTTGATCAGGAGAATGTATTGCCTGACCGGCATCTTGGTTTAGTTACACCGGAAGAATTACAGAGAAGCTCCGAAAAAATTGAATTACTTTCAAAAATCTGTCGAGATCATATAGATGTCGATAGCATAATGAAAATCTCATCAGGATCTTCAGAACTTGAATTATTTTCCACCGGTGATAATAGTGAAATAATTCCCAATGCTGTTAGGATCGGCTATTTCTGTGATTCCGCATTTACATTCTATTACCCTGAAAATCTAGAAGCTCTTGAAAAAAAAGGTGTTGAACTGATAAAAATTTCTGCTCTTAATGATTCAAGGCTTCCCGATATCGATGCTTTATACATAGGCGGCGGTTTCCCTGAAACACATATGATCGAACTTGAGAAGAACAGCTCATTAAGAGGATCGGTTAAAAAGGGCGCAGATTCAGGTCTTCCTGTATATGCTGAATGCGGTGGATTGATTTATTTATCAAGATCGATATGTTGGAAAGGAAGCAGGCACCAGATGGCTGGTGTCTTTCCTATAGAGATGGAAATGCATGAAAAACCGTGTGGACACGGTTATTGTGTAATAGAAACCGATATTGAGAATCCATTCTTTCCGAAAGGCAGCGTGTTTAGAGGACACGAATTTCATTATTCAAGTATTAGCCGGGATCTAATAGATATAGAAACAGCATTTAGTGTTAAAAGAGGAACCGGATCATTTAATATGAGGGATGGATTGATCTATAAAAATGTACTTGCGGGCTATACACATTTACATGAAGGAAGCGCTCCGGGCTGGTCTGATGCAATGGTTAATGCAGCCAGGAAGTTTAAATCTCGAAAAAAGTAATCTTAATACAAATTTTATGTATATCCTTTGTAGGAATTGAAAAATGGCTAAAAATATTTCTCAGAAAGAACAGGCTGAACAGCTTGTGAAATTAATGAAAAAATGGCAGAAGATCGAGAAAAAGACAGTCGAGATCACTGAAAAGATCGGAAAAGATTCTGATAATCCGCTTATCATATTGATTATGGAGATCATAAAAAACGATTCCATTATGCACGAGAAGGTTCAGCAGTTTATTATTGACAGTTATACCAAAAAGGCTGTCACCCTGACACCTGATGAACTTGGTGAGATATGGGACTCCATCAGTAAACATTCTGAAATGGAAAAAGAGACAATCGAAATAGGTGAGGAAGCCAAGAGAAATTGTAAGAGCTTTGTGCAGCTGAATCTATTGACCTATCTGCTCGAAGATGAAAAGAAACATGATCGTATTCTGAGCCAATTAGAAGGTTTCAAGAGCAGAATTTATCCTTATATGTAAACGAAAATTAAGTAATAAAACAATAAATAAATAGAATAAAGGACTACAGATGGCTATTGTCAGAAAAGCGAAGAAGAAACTTGGCGGTAAAGGTGGTATCGGCAGTGGTGGATTCGCCAGTCGTGGCGGCTCATCAGCTGAAACTTCATCAAGAAGACCGTCATATGTTCTGAAAACACCGCCCTGTGAAAATGCATGTCCTAATAATAACAAGATCCGGACAGTACTGAATTCATTCATACTCGCAGAGAAAAAAGGTATCTCTTACGATGATATCCTGAAGGACGCTTGGTATACTTTTACTGAAACCACACCCTTCCCTGCTGTTTGTGGAAGAGTCTGCCCGCATCCGTGCGAAAGCGACTGTAACAGGAAAGAAAAAGACGGTGCTGTTTCTATAAATAATATTGAAAGATCCATCGGTGATTACGGAATTGAAAATGACCTGAAACACAAGAAACTCAGCGACGACGAATACGACGAAAAAATCGCTATTGTCGGAGCCGGGCCTGCAGGTCTTTCATGCGCATTTCACCTCGCCAAGTATGGTTATAAATCGACAGTATTTGAAGCTCTGCCGGAAGCGGGAGGTATGCTTCGTTACGGTATTCCTGAGTATAGATTACCCTACAAAGATGTCCTTGATAAAGAGATCGATAAAATCAAGGACATGGGAGTAGAGATCAAATGCAGTACAAAAGTCGGCCATGATGTTCCCTTTGATGATCTTAAAAAAGACTATGCAGCAACATTTGTTGGTCTTGGAGCCCATAAGGGCAAAGTCCTGCATGTTGAGGGTGAAGATTCAGAGAATGTTTTCACCGGAACAAACTACCTGAACAGGGTAAATTCGGGTGAAAAAGTTGATGTAGGTGATAAAGTTGTCGTTATCGGTGGAGGTGATACAGCGATAGACGCTGCTCGTATGGCAGTAAGAGCCGGTGCTGAAACCACAATACTCTACCGTCGTACCCGAGTTGAGATGCCTGCAATTGAAGAGGAAATCGAGGGTGCTCTCGAAGAGGGAGTAAAGATCGAGTATCTTGTTGCTCCTTTATCGATTAAAAAAGAAGGCGAAAAAGCAGTTTCCATGCTATGCCAGAGAATGGAACTTGGCGAACCTGATGATTCAGGCAGAAGAAGACCAGTACCCGTGGAAGGCTCGGAATTTGAAGTACCGACTACGGCTATTATTGCAGCAATTAGTCAGGAACCTGAATTCAACGGTTTCAATGACTACCGCGAAGGCAGAGACTGGATCAAGGTCAACGATCAGGGACAGGTCCTTGTAGACGGCAAAGTGGTAGAAGGAATATTTGCCGGAGGTGATGTTCTGGATCTAGGTCTGGTTATCATTGCTATTGCTCAGGGCAGGCTTGCGGCACAAGCGATCCATGAGAAGCTAAGAGGCCTCGAGCACAATGTCGAATCAAAACCGCCGGTAATAGGACCTGATAAGATGATCAATTCATACTACGAAGCGAAAGAGAGAAACAAGAAAGTTGAACTGGAAGTAGAAAAGCGTTTTGCTGATCCTACTGCTGAGATCGCACAATCATTGACACGTGAAGAGACGATCGAAGATGCTCTCAGGTGCATGAGCTGCGGTATGTGTTTCGACTGCGGTACATGCTGGAGTTTCTGTCAAGACGGTGCCATTATCAAACCGCTGGAAGCGGGCGGTGAATATAAATTTAAGATGGAATTCTGCAAGGGCTGCGACAAGTGCGCGGAAAACTGCCCCTGCGGATATATAGAAATGCATTAATTAATCATGTAATCAATTAACAACTAAAAAGTAGATCACATCATTCATGGAGGTTTATCATATGCCTACTTTTACACACGGTGAAGTTTCAATTGAAGTCGACGAAGATGGTTTCATGCAGGAACCAGATCTCTGGAACGAAGATGTTGCATTAGCGTTAGCAA
>JANQEH010000277.1 GCA_028278455.1 bacterium | reverse complement strand
TTCCACCGCCCATATCCTTGAATTCGAATATATCCTTGCCCTCGATGAAAAAGGGACGCTTTTCCTCGAAGAATGTCTCATACGTTGTCAGGTTCACTTCCGACGGATCTGCCTCCACCTGACCGAAATCCGGATTAAGTGTGAAATCCATTGTGATATTATTCGTGATCCCGATCTTTCCGTCCAGCCCTCCTGAAAGCTCATTCAGGCTCCCATCGGCAAATGGATTTCCGGGCTCATTTTCAAATCTGCTCAGTTTACCGACTGTATACGGCATGAGCTCGATCCTTCGCCTGGATTCGATACCCTTTATTCCATGAAGTTCGCCCATCCGATGAATATATCCCGATGCGCTCCAGGGAATATAGGGCCAGTCCATCCATTCCTCTGTCCTGTAGAGCACCCGGTAAATGCTGATACCCCAGACCTGTTCCTCTCTGTCTGCAAAACGTATCTGGCTGAAAGGTATCTTCATTTCTGCAGACCAGCCTGCATCATCACGGTCAACCTCCACATACCAGACCGGATTGTAATTATTGTCCCATACATCTCCATCCTGCGATACTATTCCATCTATTTTAACACCTGCGGATGAAACCGCGAAGAAGAATCCGGTGCGCTTGTCGAAATAGCTGTCAAGGATCATCCCAATCCTGTCTGTGTTCTCCTCATCTCTTTTTGACAGTCTTCTTGTGATTTTTTTCGGCTCATTATCATCGGCACGGATCGCCACGTACAGGTTATTATCGTCATAAAGGATCTTATATGCTGTCCTCTGGGTAGGTTCGGCGCCTTCATAGGGTTTTGTCTGGAGGAATCCGTCTTCCCATTCAACTTCATTCCAGGCCCTGTCATTAAACTTACCGTCAAGTACTGGCGGAGAAGGATTGATCCTCTTTGTATTGTAGATTTTCTTCTGTGCAATTACGGTATCTATCGAAAAAAAGATTAAAAGAATAGCTATGAAAGAGCATTTTGCTTTTAAAATTACCAGGGGGATCTGTGCAGGGAGTGGTCTTTTGGGCATTTCAATATCAGTATTCGGTTCAAATCCGGTGTTTCATTTTTTTTATATAATTTACGTACTTACGGCTACTCTTTCAATACAAATAAAACCGGATTTTCTTCATCGGAAACTTGTACCGTTTTTGCTGGTTCTACAATGAAATATAACAGAGATATGATAGATCAATATTTACTTATAGTGACGGATCAGGTTTTGTGATGTATCGGAGGGTTCACCGGGCTCCTGCATTTTTCAGGAAGTTAGCCAGTACAGCATCTACTACAGAGACATGCTCTTTAAAATACTTCCACAACTCATACTGCATGTGTTTTGCAGTTTCTAAGTCCACCCTTGCATTCCCTGTGTAGAGTTTTTTCAGTTCATTGAGGGTTTTCATGAATTGCCTGTGCTGCTTAACATGAAAAACGATCTCCGGATAGTTATACTTCTTCATATATTTCTCTTCAGTGGTGAAATGCGACCTTGAATAATCCTCGAGAAACTTTATAAGGTTCAGTACTTCCATCCCGACCTTATTATGCTGGATGGCCCTTGAAAGCTTTTGTATCCGGGTTATAAGATTCTTATGCTGATTGTCTATCATGCCTACACCGGTAGACAATTCATCCTCCCACTTTACCTCCATCAATACTCCTCTCTTATCTATCCATCGAAAATATATGAAAAATTCTATAATAAAACATGAATTTTATCCATTTGTATCCATTTGTATCCATTTTTTTTATCTTTATCTTTACAAAGAATTTATTTTTAATATTTTATATAGTATGCGTATCCCTTACAGGTCACTCACTTTCTGGATATTCGCAGGTCTTTTCCTGGGTATGGTTTCTGGGAAGATTTTCGGCGAGGGCATAATCCCGCTGGGAGAAGTCCTCGGTGATGTCTTTCTTAAACTCCTGAGAATGGCGATCATGCCCCTGATCCTGGTTTCGATCACTTCCGGGGTAATCAGCGTGGGAGGAAGAAAAAATCTTGGGCTCCTCGGGGCAAAGACCTTTTCATACTATGTTGTCTCGAGCCTGCTTGCAATACTAACCGGCCAGATATTGGTAAATGTTTTCAAGCCGGGTATAGGCTCGACTATCCGTTTTGAGGAGAATGTCGACGTAATCCCTGCAGTTCAAAGGGATATCGGGGATATCATCAACGGGATCATACCTGAAAATCCGTTCGGAGCTATGGCGAACGGAGAAGTTCTGCCGGTTATCTTCTTCAGTATATTGCTTGGGTACTTTATTACTCTCCTGAAGGGGCCTCAGAAAGAAAAACTCGAAGACCTCTTTAATGCATTTTTCGAAGCTATGATGAAAATGACTCAGTTCGTTATCTGGTCAGCACCTATAGGTGTATTCGGGATAAATGCAAAAATAGTAGCTACTACAGGTTTTGACGCATTCAGGTCTCTCGGCTTTTATTTCGTTCTTGTTCTCATTGGTCTTTCGATCCATGCCTTCGTAACTCTCCCTATAATGATCAGGATATTCACCGGGAAGAATCCGTTCTATCATTACAAGGGGATGCCTTCGGCCCTTGCTACAGGTTTTTCAACCTGTTCGACTATCGTAACCCTGCCGCTGACAATGACAGCCGTCACCCGTCATTCCCGTGTATCAAAGAAAATTGCGAGTTTTGTTCTTCCTATAGGAGCCACCGTTAACATGGACGGTACAGCGCTTTATGAGTGCGTGGCAGTTATCTTCATTGCCCAGGTCTACGGATTCGATCTGACTTTTGCCCAGCAGATCATTATCGTGATTACTGCTCTTCTAGCTTCGATCGGAGCAGCAAGCGTTCCGATGTCTGGTATGGTAATGATGTCGATAATCCTTGGTGCAGTCGGCCTGCCGTTGGAGGGAGTAGCCGTTATCCTTGCTGTAGACAGGATACTGGATATGTTCCGCACAATGGTTAATGTGCTCAGTGATTCATGCGGATCTGTTATAATCGCCAAACTCGAAGGGGAAGATGTCCTTGAAGAAACCTGATCCTAAAAGAACTGAATTATATATCTGACCGAGAGAAATGATATTGCGGCGCCGAGAATGATCTTGATCCATCTCTCAGGAATATATTTCTGCACTTTTGCCCCGTAATACATACCCAGGAGTCCTCCCAGACCGAACAGCAATCCCAGTGACCAATCCGGAGTTACCTGTAATCCGCCCAATATACCGTAAGAGGAAATAATATAAAAATAAATGATACCTACGATCGATGTAAGAAATGTTCCTAACAGCACAGCTCCGGCAATAGTATAAACCGGCAATCCCAGAACGGCTATACAGAAAGGAGCGATAATCGATCCGCCGCCAATTCCATAGATACCGCCGATTATACCTACAACAAAAGTAATGATAAACAGTGCCGACGGATTAAAGCTGTGGACTTCATCCCAGAACTCATACTCGTATTTTGTCAGGGACAGGCTTATTGTCTTTATCCTTCGTACGGGGATCATATCGGCATTCAACGCAGTTTTATGTTGGCTTTTCAGCTTTTCGACACGCAATTTAAATTCACTTTCTCTTTCTTTCGCCGCCTCCCTGTTCCTGAAATAAGAAGATGTTGATTGGTATAGAAGCTGTAATGCAATATATAATAGCACAATTCCCACGAAGAATTTGAATACTCGTGGATCAGGAAAGTATTTGATCCTGAAAAAAACACCGATAAATACACCGGGAAGAGTTCCAAGGATAATAATCCATGCCAGGGGCCATGCCATCTTACCATCTCTAATATATCTGTATACTCCGCTGGGTATAGCTACGATATTGTAAACCATGTTTGTGGAGCTTACAGCCGGACTGGTGAAATTCAGAAAACTGACCTGGAAGGGAAGCAGCAGAAAGGCACCTGAAACACCACCCATGGATGAGAAAAAAGCGATGACAAACGCTATCAAGGGAGGTATTAAAGGGAATACCTCTACTCCGGATATTGGAAATTCCATTCTAGACCTTTACCATATTATGCCTGGATCTCTTTAGCGAATAGTCCTTTGGATCTCAGGCAGATCTTTACAAGCATCAGCATTACAGGCACTTCAATAAGCACCCCAACAACTGTTGCAAGAGCGGCTCCTGAATATAGTCCGAACAGCATAGCAGCAGTTGCTATAGCAACTTCAAAATGATTCGAAGCGCCGATCATCGCTGAGGGAGCAGCATCTTCATACGATAATTTAAGCATTTTCGCGGTAAAATAGCCAATAATAAATATTAATACTGTCTGTAAGAATAGCGGTACTGCAATCCACAGAATTGTAAGAGGATTTGTTAATATCACCTCTCCTTTGAATGAGAAAAGAAGTATCAGCGTTACAAGAAGCGAAATTATGGTTATCGGTGTAAGAATATTAATAAATTTGCTTCTGAACCACTCCTCACCTTTCACCGAAATAATGGTTTTTCTTGAAATATATCCGGCAACCAGGGGAAGCGCAACATATACACTTATCGACAGTAGTAAAGCCTGCCAAGGTACAGGCAGCCTCCCTATCCCAAGGAGAAATCCGCCCAGGGGGCCGTAAAGCAGGAGCATTGTCAATGAATTGATCGCGACCATTACAAGTGTATGCCCATCGTTCCCTTTTGCCAGATAACCCCAGACCAGTACCATTGCAGTACACGGGGCTATTCCCAGAAGAATGCATCCCGCAAGATAGCTTCTCCATAACGGTATTTCAAGCATCTTTATACCTTCTTGCAGGATAACGGTCCCGGCGCCGTAGCTATCGCCAACTAAGAGATCTGTACCAATTGGAAGCTTTACAATATCCATTGCATCCGCTCCTATAAATTCATAGAATATTGTACCGAGAAATAAAAGGGAGATCCCATACATTGTAAAGGGCTTGATCAGCCAGTTGACAATAAGTGTCAGAGTGACCGGCTTTACATTTTTTCCTGCTTTCAGGACTTCACCGAAATCTATTTTCACCATGATCGGATACATCATGAAAAAGAGGCAAATTGCAATCGGGATCGATACTACGGGAGCGCTATCGACATTAATAGAAAGGCCATCCAGATATCTTGCAAGATCCGGGGCGGCTTTACCGAGAACTATACCTGCGCCGATGCTCAGGATTACCCATACAGTTAGATATCTCTCAAAGAATGAGAGTCCTTTCGATTCTTTTGTTATGCATGCTTTACCTGACATTATACTTTCTTTCCTTCAAGATTTTCAGGCATATTGTTTATAAATTCTTTTATTTCATCCCTAACTCTCCTGTAATGAGCAAGCGCTTCTTCCTCCGACCGGGCGTTCTTCGCAAGTCTCGGAGGATCGTCGAATCCTGCATGGATCCTCATCACATTGCCCGGAAAAACCGGGCACGTCTCATTTGCATGATCGCATACAGTAATGACATAGTCGAAATCTATTTCGAGCAGATCATCTACATTTTTGGATTCCTGGCCGGAGATATCAATTCCTGTCTCTGACATTACCTTCACTGCATTCTGATTGAGGCCATGCGTCTCTATCCCGGCAGAATAAGGCTCGATCATATCTCCTTTTAATGCCCGTGCAAGCCCTTCTGCCATCTGGCTCCGGCAGGAATTTCCCGTGCAGAGAAAAAGTATTTTTAATTTATTTTTCTGCATATTATTTATCCATCTATTATAGATTTTAATTCACCGACATCCGGGACCTTTCCGCTGAAGATT
>JANQEH010000238.1 GCA_028278455.1 bacterium | reverse complement strand
TGACACGAGTTGCAAACGGCACTACAGTCAGAATATTAAGACTTCCATACAATGAAACAGCTGCCGAGCTCAACCAATGGAGAGGAACAACGCCTAATTTACCTGTCGGACCTTATGAAGTACAGGGGAATTACAAGGGGATTGTAAGGATGCAGGAAATCAGTATCTTTCCTGATTCGACATCAGAACTGAATTTTGTTTTCAACATTAACCAGGTCAGGTTAAATTACCGCTGTTTCAGGAATCAGAATACGATGGCACCGGCAAACGGGGTGAGTGTGAGAATATTTAACCAGGCCGGTCAGGTGGTTGACCAGGCAAATAGATGGAGGGGTTCTTTTGTACTCCCGGAGGGTATTTATACAATTCAGGCAAATCTTCAGGGTAAAACAATAAGGAAAACTATCAATTTATTCGCTATAGCCGGAACAGTTAGGGAGGAAGATCTATTTTTTAATCAGAATAGATGAACCTTACTGCTGCTCTATAATGATTGTCCTGTCCTCGAACATACTATCCCTTAATCTTCTAGCCCAGTTCTCCATGAGTCTGATCTGCAGTTTTTCGATATCAAGGCCGGACAGCTGGTTCATCTTATTTTCCCTGCTTGTCGGGAAGAAACTAACACCCTCGCGGTGACTGCTCTGTGCTGTTATTCTGTCAACATATGCAAGAGTCCCGTCAGAAACATTTATCAACTGAATAGCGACCTCAATAGACATTTCAGTCTTTGGCAGTCCGAAGAAATATGGAATATGTAATCCTTTGCCTCTTTCAGTACGCAGGTCAACAACTTCTCCATAAACAACGTAATCTACACCAAGGCCTCTGCCTATCTGCATCAATTTCCTCTGGTCGAGTTTCTGGTCAACAGTCACTCCGGCTCGTGCCATTGAATTACGTACCTCGTTCTGAGGTGAAACAACGAAATATTCATTAAATTCAAAAATTGACTTAAATGCATCTATCAGGGGATTCCTGAAATTTCCCTGACCGGCAGTATTGAAATCAAGTACTGCGATTTTTGTAATCTGAGACTGATACCTGAGACCGGATGTTCCTTCTATCCTGTTGAATGAAAAATCACCGACGAATTCTTCGCCTACATTCGCAATGTCTGTCGATCTGAATAGCTTTCCGTCTTCCTGTTCTACGAATGTTATGATTCTATCGTTGATCTTAGCCCCTTCCGTCTTCGGATTCGTATGAACGAAGTAGAAATATCTGTAATCATCCCTTGTTATCTGGTACCTCCTTACTATACTGTCAAATCCTGCTCTCAGATTATGTGTACGTGTTGACTCATCAATCCCATCTGAAAACACAATGACCCTTTTCAGATGAATTCTATTATAATCGCTTTTCTGAAAGGCATCAAGCTCCTCATAACCTTTCAAAATTGCCTGTTCCAGCAGTTCCTGCCACTGATATGTTCCAGCTCTGTTTTCTATTTCATCCGCTTTAGCGCTTATCTCATCCGGGACATCTCTTACCGAGTTTTTGATCTCTTCTTTCTTGGCATCGTCAATATTTCTCCATGAAAGACTTGTAACCTCGTCGTTGAAGGTGATCAAAGATACATTCGAATTTGCCTGTGTGCTGTCAATCAAGATTTGAATGAAATCTATGACACCTCTTGCTACTTCTTCTCCTCTCTCTCCGACGGAATTTCTGCCAAGCATTGACGGTGTTGCATCGATAATAAATATCGTATCCGTTATAGGCGATCTTACTCTAGAATACACCAGACCTTCTCTCCTGAAGAACGGTTTTGCACCTGGTGCCAGTGTAGGCTCTTCCTCTGCTAAAGTAGGTGTAGGTGTAACAATTATCCTTCTTCCGCCGATTATTCCGTTCATACGGATGCTTCCGAAGAATCCCATACCAGGTCTTTGCGTTCCCAACGGCATATCAAATCCAACATTGACCTTTAAACCTTCTCTGTTAAGAACTGATATCCCACCGGCGATATTTCCCAGACTTTTACCGTCACCAGTATTTACATGAATATTATTTGATACATACTCTGCAAACAATTTAGAACCGAAGAAGAAATCTCTGCCTACTCCAAATCCAATATGAGACTGAGCTGAGTTTATAACTTCCCCCCGAGGAGATATACCAGTTACGCCATTGAGTACACTGTACCAGAAAGTATTTTCAGTGTCACTGATCTTTTCAGCTCTGCCGGCAGCATTGAAATAACCGCCGCTTATCTTTGCAGACCATTTCTGCCATAATAAATCTGTATAAAAATTCACACCCCAGCTTGTCTTACCTATCGCAAAATTTCTTACAATCCTGTCCCCATCATCAAATCCCGTTGGTACGGTCATGTAGCCTTCAACTGCATAATTAAATTGGGATTCAACGTTAGGTGCGGCAAATTTCAAACCGATTTTCGTATCACCTGCGCCATAACGGAACACACCTTCATTAGCATCATAGAATGCCATTCCTGCGACGTTTATCTCCCAGTTTTTCCTGAACGAATAGTTCAGATTCCATTTCATATCGACAAGCATACTTGAACCGGATACCCTCAAGGTATCGATAGCATTGACAGGTATTCTGAAATACATGTCAGTATTCTGATATGAGGTCGTTGCGCTGAAGTCCACTGTACCGATCTTTGCGATCAATGCAGGTTTAAGCCTGTAGTAATCGAATCCCATGCTGTAATTCTGTGCGCTCAATGCCGCAGGAATCAGCAGTAACAGGATTAGAATTGAAATTGTCTTTTTAATCTTCATTACAGGTCCTTTAATGCTCTCAAAAGATCACTTTTAAAAGTTGCCGATTCTGGATCTAATTTTGTAGTAGGATCCAGGTAAATATTAAGCTGTTGATATGCATCATTGAATAATCCTGAATAGTAATAACTAAGTGCGAGGATTATACGTATATCTTCTGAAGTAATCGAATTATCATGCTGAAAATTATACTCATCAAATCCCTCCCTGTTGAAACTCAATGAGTCTACCGTAGTCAGTGTATTGATAGTTGAAATAGTAAGGGTATATTCGTTTCTCTCAAAAGTAGTCAGTGCATAACCGACAAGTCCATCAATATGCGTAGAGTCATCCTCTATAACCTTTTCAAAATTGGTTGCTGAAAGAGGCAGATTATGGTCTTTGAAATATGACCAGCCGAGACCGTTATAAGCGTCTATTAACGTTCTGTCCAGTACTCTCGCCTCATTGAATAATACAATTGCGCTTTCAAAATTGTTCAGCTCATATTGTACCCATCCATCTGCGATCTTCTGCAGAGGATTTGTATCTGTCGGCGTGGGCGGATCTACAACTTTATTTGTGCCTCCGCACGATGAAAGCAGGACGGCAAATAGTAAAGCGTAGATTGTTTGTCTTTTAACACCCATTATATACCTACTTTAATAATACCATTTTCTTAGCTTTTGTAAAATTCTTTGTTCTTATTGTATAGATATAAACACCAGAAGCCACTAGATTCCCGAATGTATCTTTACCATCCCATTTCACTCTATGTGAACCTGAATTCTGAGTCTGATTGACAAGTGTTCTGACAAGCTGGCCCTTAATATTGTATATGTCGAGAACAACTCTTTCTGTTTCAGGCAACCTGTATTCGATGGTAGTTGCAGGATTAAATGGATTCGGAAAATTATCCTTCAACTCATACTTTTCCGGGATAATATGGTTATTTTGATCGAAATTCAATCTGTAGTCGTCAGATCTGTTTCCGGCATTATCTACCGCTGTGAAAAATATTTCAGTCTGTCCTTTGTATTCAAAATCAATGATCTCAATAGAAAGCTTATTCTCATTATTTAGAAATAACCTGTTGTTATGGAGATTCTCTCCTATTCTGGTAATAATACTATGTACGCCGCTTCCTTTCTCGTTAATCTCTAGAACATAACCTAATTCCGGTATATCGCTTCTTTCAACAGAAATTATTACGGGAGCTATTTCATCCGATGCAACAACATAGCGCCCAAACTTATTGATATCCGCCCTGATCAATTTCTCGCTATATTCTATTTCATTCGAAATGAACTTCAAAAGGCCTTCACTTCTGTCATAGAAATACACACCGAGTTTATCAAGTTTGAGTTCTTCTGAAATATCATTCAGCTTGAAGCTTATCGAACCTTTCGAAAACCCAGAATACTCAGGTCCGATATAATAGCTAACATGGGGTCGCGATAGTCTGTCTTGAGTTACACCGGCTACATCAAAATATCTGTCCATCCGGTCATATTCTTCCGGGATGATTATTATCTTCTCTTTCTCTATCTCAGAACCTGCTTCAATCTCCATTACTATCCTTGAATCAACAAATTTCAGGCTTCTCGATTTTTGAAGAGACAGTATATCGAAACTGAGGCTGTCTATGATCACACTGCCAAAATTATCAGCTGCTATTGCCCTTATCATCACAGTCCCAGTTTCATTCTGTTGAAATTCGTAGTCTCCCTTCCATATCAATGCACCCGGGATTCTTACTGTATTTACCGTGTGGGTCAATTCATTTAATGTAAGAGTAATGGCAGGGGATCCTATTAACGAATCGCTTGCGAATACACCAATATCGATATAATCCGCTGATGCTGGATTCGGAACAACTACAATATCAAGTGTAGCAGAGGAGGTGACGCTTACCCTCATTGTATCACTCACCGAGTTACCCTCCGGATCATATACTGTGACTATAACATTCTCGGCACCTATAAATCCTTCAACAGCATATAGTATCAAGAGGTGATTAGCTTTCTTCTCAAGATTTTCTGAGACTGCCCTGATATTATTCGCAGTAACAGTAAAAAGGAGAGAATCCTCGTGAGTGTCTTTATCAAAAACATATTTATTGAGTTCAATTATTTCACTTGAATCACCGGTTGCGAATGTGAGGTCAGGCAGCCTACACATGATCGCAGTGATACCTGTTGTCACATCAACGCTCATCTGATCAGTGTCAAAGTTGCCGTTCTTAGTATTAGTTGCAGTAAAAGTGAATTGTCTTGTACCCTGAAAAGCTTCATTGTTAACCGTGAAACTGGTTTTACCTGAGAACTCGTTTAGTACTACTTTTATATTTGGATCATTTTCAGGCGAAACAGTCCACCTGATGTGATATCTTTCGCTGTCAGGGAAAAAGAACAGAAAATTGTCCAGATTCAATTCCTTTCCAAGTTTGGCCGTGATAGTAATATCAGGTATACCCTGTACCACCGGCGTTCCATACGTAATCGGCTGTATAAACATTGTATGGGTATCTGTCTTGTTATCCGGATCTATAACGGTAAAAACAACATTTTCACTGTCAAAATACGTAGGATCCGGTGAACTGATAGTTACCAGATGAGTTGTCGGATCAATAGAAACATCGATCTTGTCATTCCCGGAAACGGACCAGGACAATTGATCAACAGACGATTCCAGATCGATTACTGCAGTATCGAGGTCATAAGGAGATATCGTACCTCCTGCTGGGAGGTATAGGGTATCCGGCAGGTTCCATATTAAAGGCCTTCCGTTATTAAGAACAAATACCCTTATAGTGTCGGAAGCGCTTGCTCCGGGTGGATCACTTACAGTGAAAGTTACATTTTCATAGTCATGCATATTCGCAGGGACACTGAACTGTGCAAGGTGCGTTTCAGTATTTATAAATACTGAAAGTTGTTCACCTGCCCCCTGCCACGTAAGGGATTCAAGAGTATTGTCCTCGTCTATAACATAATTATCTAGATCAACATAATCCTGTGATAAAGGCAAATTAGTCGATTTTATAACAGTATCCGGCAGTCCCAGGATCCGTGGAGGTTTCGGGCCGACAGTTATTGTGATTGTATCAAATGATGCAGAGGCCGGGGTAATATCCCATGCACGGAATATTACGGTCTCGGAGCCTTCAAAACCGTCTACACTGGAAATATGAAGTTTCGTACCTGTTTTCTGGAGAATTCTGATATTAAGTTCACCCGACCAATTATAACTTATGGCCGTTTTTGGGTGGTCCACATCGATAACATAATCTCTTAAAATAACACTTGAATCTGTTTGACCCGGAAGAATATGCACATCCGGCATTCCGCTAAGTATAGGCGGATCATTCACAGCATCTATAATAACTGGAACTTTCAGAGTATCAAAAAGTGTTTTGGTGTCCTCTACTCTTAAGACAATGAAACCATTGCCATTATAATCGGGTTTACCAGATATTGTATATGTCCGATTAACCGAATCTACTTCAATACTGATTGAATCATGTATTGAATATGCACTCCATGAATGTGTAGAGCCAGCATCGTCATCATCCAGGACAAGAGTATCAAGCCAGGCGCCTGTATATATTTCGTCCTCATTAAATCTGATAGGATCAGGGATCACCTCATCCCTGATTTCCGGTTTGTAGGATACATTTACGAACATCGTGTCTGAATCTTCTAAGGCAAAATCAAGGTGACGGACGGTAAACACAAACTTCTGCTGACCAGTATACCCTTCATTTGATGTAAAAGTGACATCATGAGAATTCTGGTTTATGTCTACTTGAACGTTTGATTGAGTTCCCGTAACGTTCCATGATATTCTCGACCAGTCGTCGGGTTCGGATAAAAGAAAGGAATCAAGGTTTATATGATTAGTAAGTGTCTGACCCGGTACCATAAGCACATCAGGGATATCTTCGACATTTAGACCCTGCACCTCTATAGTCATGCCATCAAGAATGTTGAATGAGTTAAAACTTGCATCGTTATAAAAAACACCGGAGATCCTGTTATTCTGAGGCTCATAGTCAATTGTAATTTCTGTTGATGGTGATGTACCAATTGCCCTGACAGCCATTCTTGCAAATCTTTTCTGGCCTGTGACGGTGACACCCGGATCCATAGTAGCACCTCCGTAGAACCAGGTACCGAGAGCAGCGCTTTCTCTTTCAACCATATTTGCCGACTCCCTGGTAAACGCTGTTCTGGAGGGGAAAGTGAAGTCAAACGGCCTGAATGTCTGTGTAGACGGCACCATATCGATAAGCTCGAAAACATTACCGTCCAGAGTAAGGTATGCCGCCATTGCAGAGATATTCTCTGTACCAACGTTAAACCAGACATCGATATACAGTGTCTCGCCGATTTTCATTACTTTTGTTGTTGTTCCTGATGGCTGGCCGTTATCGTTGTCCACGGGCCTTGCTTCATTGAGGAAAGCACGTCTCTGTGCAAAAACATCCCCGTACGGTAACGTCAGTATCGCACAGATAATAAATAAAATTTGCAGTATAGTTTTTAAGTGCACACGTTCCATGTGCTTCATTATTCCTTGATATTCTTCCTGATTAATACTTTGCCTATTAGTATTCACGGCTTATTTTGCAAATGTTATGCCATAGTATATTACACATGAGAGTAAAATTATATTACTTCATATTTCAAGTTCATTTCAGTTCAAATCCATCAATGTATCAATCTATTCTTAATACTAAAAAAACACTCTTGAAAATATATTTCATAGAATATTTTCCCGGTCTAACGGGAATATTTTTCCTCCTGTAAATCTAACAAAATATAAAAGTGCTATAGATCCCTTATTATTCAACACCGAGATTTCCGGTCAAAAGTTCCTGTAAAGGACTTTGAATTATAACTCTTTTATGAGGAATCTATAGCAATTTTATCTGGTATTTATAACTCTTAAATATTCTCCTTTATGTGTTTCTTTATAAACAGCAAAAAGCCGCAGGTTGTTAATCTGCGGCTTTTTTTATATTCGTTTGCTTGATTACTTAATCAATGTCATCTTCTTCGACATCTTGAAGTTACCCGCTTCAATTCTATAGATGTAGATACCGCTTGCTACCCTCTTGCCAAGGCTGTTGGTACCGTTCCATCTAACGAAGTGGAAACCGGCCGACATATCTCTGTTAACCAGGGTTGCTACTTCCTGACCGAGAATGTTGTAGATCTTCATTGTCACATGAGATGACTGCGGCAGCTGGAATCTGATCTTCGTTACCGGGTTGAACGGATTCGGATAGTTGTCTGCAAGTCCGAATTCATCCGGCAGCAGGGCAACATCGCCAAGCCTGTCAACATCGGCATTGCTGTTCGCGAGTCTGACATTGTGCAGCTGGATATCAGGTGTACCGTCGCTTGAGAGTGCGCGGAATGTCATCCTGGCTATTACGCCGCTTCCGCTTAC
>JANQEH010000180.1 GCA_028278455.1 bacterium | reverse complement strand
CAAGTTCACTGGAAGAGACATCGGCTTCGATTACTGAGATCGCATCACAAACAAAGCAGAATGCCGAAAATGCTACCCAGGCAAACAGCCTTTCCGCTTCATCCAGAGAAAACGCAAATGGCGGTAACGATCAGATGAAAAAAATGGTCGAGGCCATGAGTGATATTAATGAATCATCAAATGAAATTTCAAAGATCATTAAAGTTATAGATGAGATTGCTTTCCAGACTAATCTCCTTGCATTAAATGCAGCCGTTGAAGCAGCCCGTGCCGGTGTTCACGGTAAAGGATTTGCTGTAGTTGCAGAAGAAGTCAGAAATCTTGCGCAGAGAAGCGCTGAAGCCGCAAAGGAAACAACCGAGCTTATTGAAGGTTCTATCAGGAAAGTAGAGAATGGCACATCGATTGCAAATGAAACAGCCACAGCACTTGAAGAGATTGTTGAAGGTATAACAAAGGTTACTGATCTGGTTGCTGAGATTGCCGCTGCATCAAATGAGCAGGCGGAAGGAATTGACCAGGTTAACAGCGCTCTCGGACAGATAGATCAGGTAACGCAGTCAAATACTGCCAATGCTGAGGAAAGCGCCGCTGCGGCAGAAGAGCTTTCAAGCCAGGCTGCTGAGCTTCAGATGATGATAAGCAAGTTTAAATTGAGCAACACTATAAATTCTGTTCATCACACCAATCCTTCTAATACTGTACATACTGAAATGGGAAATTCACAATTCGGTAATGGAACTAACGGCGGCAGTCACGGATCAAAGTCACCTGCTCCAGAGACAATTCAGCTGGGCGATCAGGATTTCGGTGATTTTTAGTAATTCTCCTATTGTACTACCCGGGCGGAGATCTCCTGAAATCTCTGCCCGGCCGCTCTTACATTCCAATCACATGCATGATCGTATTAGTGAAACGAGGGTAGCTAATGGCTGAAAAATTCTTTGAAATGATGAACATGAAAAAACAAGACTGTCCAGGTATAATATACCAGCTTGACAATGCCGGGAAGATAAATTATATAAATGACAATGTGAACAGTTACGGCTATGATCCTGAAAAGTTAAAGGGAAAAAGTATCTTTCAGCTGGTTCATCCCGAAGACAAAGAAAAAGCCAGATACAGGTTGAATGAAAGAAGAACCGGAAAAAGGAAAACAAGTTCATTTAAAGTCCGTTTGCTTACAAACAACCAGCAGCAGAATACAAGTTTAAAGCCTTATAGTAATAACAGAATTTTCCTTCTCGATGCTGAAGGAATTTATAATTCGGGTAAAAATAAGGATTTTCTTGGTACTATAGGCATTGCTAAAGATATATCAATGTTTGATCTTAATTATGCTTCATCAGTTGAGAAGAATAAGATGATCATTGATATACTTGAATCGCTAACTCACCCATTATATATTATTGATGCAGAAAATTATGAGATCAAACTTGCTAACACTGCCGCAAATTTCGGGAACCTTAGTTCCAATAGAAAATGCTATAAGGTTACACATAAAAGGGATGTTCCCTGTGACGGTAACTCACACCCCTGCCCACTCCAAATGATCAAAGCTTCAGGAAAACCTGTCAAGGTTGAACATATCCATTTTGACCGCGCAGGGAAAAAGAGAATATTTGAGATACATGGATATCCTTTGTTCAATGATGCCGGCAAGGTTGCCAGGATCATTGAGTATTCGATCGATATTACAGAGAAAAAAGAGAACGAACGAGCAATAAAACTTCTTGAAGAAGAATTGTTTCAGGCGCAGAAAATGGAGTCTATCGGAAGATTGTCAGGGGGAATTGCACATGATTTCAATAATATTCTAACAGGGATTATGGGCTATGCTGATATTCTCAAGATCAATGCTAATGACAATGTCATAGGTAACAGTCAAGAACTCGAAGAAATTATAAAGCTAACGGAAAGGGCTTCTAATCTTACAAATCAACTCCTCAGTTTTGCTAGAAAGAAGAAACCGAAATTCTCACCGATCAAGATTGAAGATGTTTTGGAAGATTCTTTTAAGGTAGTTGAGAAATCATTGAATAAAAATACTGAAGTGATAAAGGATAAGAGTAATGAAGAGATGATAATAACTGGAGATAAAAACCAGCTGATGCAGGTATTTACAAATCTTTTCATAAACGCAAACCACGCCATGCCGGAGGGTGGATCTCTGAAAATCTCATCCAGTAGTTTTGAAATTGATAAAAAGTTCCATACTAGATTTACTTGTCTTCCTCCGGGAGAATATGTTAAAATTGCCGTAACAGATACTGGCTGCGGCATGTCTGAGGATACAATTATTAAAATATTTGAACCATTTTTTACAACTAAAGGAAGTGAAGGTACCGGTCTGGGATTGTCTATTGTATACGGTATTATTAAGAATCATGGCGGATGCATTAATGTGTTCAGCAAGCCCGAAGGAGGGACTACATTTGAGGTATATTTTGAAAGGATTAATGAAGAATGTGTCCTTGAATCAGAAAACAAGTCATTGAAATCCGGTAAGGGAACAATACTTGTAGTTGATGACGAGCATGATGTCCGCTATTCCCTTGATAAACTGTTAACTTTTCTGGATTATAAAATTGTCGCCACCTCCAGCGGAGAAGATGCATTAAGGATGATAAATGACATCCGGTATCCTGCATTAATAATACTTGATATAATTATCCCCGGAACAGATACATTAGATATTTTTCAAAAAATTAGAACGATCAATCCTGAACAAAAAGTTTTACTGATAAGCGGATATAACAAAAACGGTATTGTTAAAAAACTTCTTGAAAAAGGTGCAAACGGATTCATTCAAAAACCTTTTACCTTACCAGATATATCCGAGAGTATACACAATATACTGAGTACTGATATATAAAAAGAGCCTCAAAAGTTTAATCTTGACGCCTTTAAAACCTATATTCAATTTTCTTTTAGAAGCCGAAACCTACTTCAAATTCCCACTCTTCATTTTCAGCTTGATATCCTGAGCTCGCAAATCCTCAATGCTGTTGGGACCATTTTAACTCAATGGACAATGCAATCTTTACGGCAAAATTAATTTCACGGCCACAGATGCGATATCTGGAATAGGTTGTTCATTAAAAGATTATCATGCGGGGAAACTCTAGCTTCATAGATGGAATACTGACAATTTTCATTTTTAGTCACCCAGTCAATCTCTTTATAATCTTTACTCCCTAATTAAAATAATTTCACTGTTGAATTATATTTTCCTTTATTTGCAGCCTGTTAAAAACAGGCTCCACCTTTTTTCTTCTTTTTTTTGGGTAAAGGTTTTAATGCTCCCTTAGAATTACCTGTTTTAGCTGCCTGTGATGATACTACCCCGCTACCACTAAAATATGCAGATGCACCCATTCTAAACTGGTAAAGAAGTATTTCCGAATCGGCTACGAGATCACCCGGAGGAGTAGGATTGAGAATTACTTCCGCCCAGTAATTCATGCCTCCCTGCAAAACATAGGTCTGGATACCTTTCTGCTGGAGCAGCAACCAGGCCTGGGCAGCGTTGGTGCTGCCATTAGAGTAAAGTACTATAGTCATTTCACTAAGGAGAATACCCTGCGATTCCTTCTCAAACATCTTATCAAGAGGTATATTATATGCTCCTTCAAGATGGTACTGTTCATATTCTGCAGGTGTTCTTATATCGACTAATAGAAGATCCGGAGTTTTATCAATTATCATTCTGGCCACATCTTCTGCTGTAACGAAATTTGATTTCGACGCTATAAGTCCTGTAATCTCATCACTGCTGAAATATTCAGGTGTACGCGTTCCAGCAGGAGAAATGGCTAACAGGATCCCAAGGATCAATAGAATCACAACTGCAAAGGATCTGTTGAAAATATTCAGGTTTTTCATTTTATGCACCATCCTTTACTCTAAACTTATTCTCTAAAATTTCAGCCCCGAAAAACATTCCCAGTGCCATAAGTATCACAAAAAATCCTACTATACCGGGAGAAAGATCAAGCCAGTCTGTCAGCAGGCTGTCTCCCATGAATCCAGTATTGTGAAATCCCTGGAGCAATGGGTAAAGCTCTCCAAAAATGAATATCCCGAAAAGGGCCCCGATTACATAGAATATTCCGTCAATCTTACCGGTTGCGCTGGCGACTAGAGATGTACCTGGACAGTAACCGCCGACGACAAATCCTACACCCATGATCAAACCGCCGACGATTTGAGGCCATAGATATGTTGGATTAAGATAGATTAGCGAAAAATCAAGTATATCGACAAGGTTCAGGTACAGAATTCCTACCATTGTTGTAACAATAGCCGTAAACATTACTTTCAACACTGTCATGTCGCGGAAATAGAACTGCATCGCAAGTTTTTTCGAGCTGCCGAATCCGGCTCTTTCAAGAGTAAATCCGAAAGCGATCCCGATAATGAATGCGTATATATAACTTGTCTGGTCTCCGAAAAGATCAAGTTGATAAAATGGTGTTGACATTAAATACTCCTTTTATATCCATTGTCTTCTGAAAAAATATGCTACTCCGTAAGCCGAGGCGAACATCGCCATCATAAACGCCCAACTCCCGAGCGCCAGAGTAGCACCGCCACTTAATGCCTGCCCGCTGGTACATCCTCTTGCAAGCATTGCTCCGAAACCCATCAATGCTCCCCCGGCGAAAGCGAATCTCAGTCTACCCGCATTTGAGATCCTCGGTCCTTTATCGGTTTTGAACATCAATCTACCTGCAAGCGCCCCGGAAAACATTCCTCCAACTATCAGGCCGACTACCTCGAATACCAGCCAGTCATCAAGGGGATCCTGATCTCCGCCGGCATATCGTGAAAAGAAAGGGCTGTTATCTACATGCTCAGAGTTGATCATATCAACTGAGTAGGTAACGCTTCTCATCATAGCGCCTGAAGCCCCAAGTCCACGGCCCATTATCACGAATGTGAACAGCAAGACCATTCCCAATACAAATCCGGCAACATAAGGCGACCAGTATTTTTCCGTTTTAT
The DNA here is from genome assembly GCA_028278455.1 of bacterium. Taxonomy (GTDB): domain Bacteria; phylum SM23-31; class SM23-31; order SM23-31; family SM23-31; genus JANQEH01. The sequence continues at coordinate 24,482 of JANQEH010000180.1, read as the reverse complement.
CATTCATTCAATACTCCATTCTACGGTTAAATATAGCTTTTACTTCTTAGATGATCATTATCGGTCAAAGTTACATTTTATTCAATATTACTTGATCCATGAGCTAACCTGACCTGCATCTACAATTATGAATCTCAGGATCAGCCCCCCTGCAAGAACAAGGAATGAAGGTATAATTACAGGGATCTTTATTCCCCTCAGTTCGATCAATTTGAGCATTGCAGGAAATAATAATCCCAATCCAACAACGAATATCCAAAATACCGCAGTGTATTGCCCGCCGAGAAAAAGATTCGCCGCATCAATATGTACCTGGGTCGATGCGAGCAGCCCCATAAACATATGAGTAATGAGAAAGAGTTCGATCCCTATAGCAAGGATATCTATTTTACTCAGCAGTTTCTTTTCATGCTCGTTTCTGGAAAATAGAATACTCAATGCTACTCCCGTCGATAGGCCTGAAACCAGAAAAAGCGGGCCGAGTATCGCTGTATTCCATAATGGCCTCGCGTTGAATGCACTCAGCAGGATACCCGTGTAGATTCCAAGCAGAATCGAGAAGACTATCAGGAGCCAGGCGACTACTTTCGCATAATTCTTAAAAACAGATATCAGCTTGTTCACAAATACTAAAGGAAACCTGAAATTCGGGAAGACCGAGTCTATATGTATCAATGACCAGATCACACTCAGCGGGAATATGGCCGCAAGGGTCCATGAACCCCATGACATCGGCGATTCCAGCCTGAATGCTGTATAGAACCTGAAAACGTGCAGCTTATATTCAAGATCAAGAAAAAGTGCAAACAAACCGGCACCGAGAAAAACGGGTGTCAATAACGGTGTAATCTTTACCGCCGACTTCATTTCATTTGATTTGCCCTGTAAATAGAATAGTGCCGAAATGAATAGTATTCCGGCAACAAGACCGCCCAGGAAAAGATAAACGGGTATTTCCCATCCCCAAATACTTAAATAGGGATCGATATGGGGCAAATTCCTGCCGCTTGTTATTACAACTTCTTCCATTTTCTATCTCCTGAAAACTATAATAAATAGTAAATTTTCGGTTTTGTGCCTGCCTGCGGCAACAGCACCTTATAGGGCCTCGATCTCAAAAGTGTACTTACTTCACTCTTGGGATCTTCCAGATCTCCAAAGGCCATGCATCTTGTCGGGCATGCCTCTACGCAGGAAGGATCCAACCCCTTTTCTACCCTGTGTATACAGAATGTGCATTTTTCGACATATCCTTCAGGGTGCACATAACGAGCATCATAAGGGCATGAAGCGATACATGCCTTACAGCCAGTGCATTTGCTTTTCTCAACAAGGACAAAATCATCTTCATTTACATAACTTGCCCCTGTTGGACAACACCTGACACAGGGTGGATTCTCACAATGATTACATCTTTCCGACCGAATCTCCAATTGCAGGTTCGGGGATTTTCCCTTAAGCACCTCAACGATCCAGTCCCTGCAGAGCCCGTCGGGAACATTGTTCTCTGTTTTGCATGCAACCACACATCCTGAACACCCCACGCACTTTCTCGTATCGATCACCATGGCATAACGCGCCATTTTCATCTCCTGTGAATAGTCTGTTCTTAATTGTTATTTTCTGTTTCAAAAGTTACAAAGTTACCGCGCATTCCAGTGCCACCCATTATCGGATCCAGTAAAACCTTTGTCATCAGTTTATTATCATCTGCGCCTTTCATATAAGATCTCTTCATCCGTTTATCCGAGTGACCAAAACCATGGACCATATAAACGCTGTCGTGCCTGATCCTTTCGGTTACCCGAACCTTTATCCTGCTGCTTTTGACTCCATCCTGGTTGACCAGCACGATATATTGACCGTTATCCAGATCCCATATCTTCGCAACGGATGTATTTACCCATACCTCATTTTCACACATCATTTCTGTAAGGATCGGATTATTAGTGGTCCTTGCGAAAGAGTGCATCGGAGCACGGCCGTAAAGCAGCCTGTAAAACCCATCCGGAGGTTGTTCATGATGAGTATATCTCGGTACAGGATCGAAACCATAGGCTTCAAGTGTCTCAGAGTACAGCTCTATCTTTCCGCTGTCTGTGTCGAATTCAGGTTCATATCCTTCTTCAATGTAAAGAGGATACTGGTCACCTTGCTGTACAACGCCTTTTTCCTGCAGCTCTGCAAGGCTCGATCCTACCTGTTTTAATCTCCAGTCAAGATACTCTTCAATAGTCTCATACTGATAATACTCATCAAGGCCTAGTTTCAGTCCAAGCTCTCTTGCTATCCACCATCCCGGTTTTGAATCGTACATCGGCTCAAATGCCGGCATTCTGAGGGATATTGTCGGTGTCCTGCCCTGGGCAAGCCTCAGGTCATCATAACGCTCGAGATATGAGCATTCCGGCAGTACTACATCCGCCCAGCCCGTTATCTCTGCCGGCATCAGGTCGACTGCAACCAGCAGATCTAGATTCTGGATCGCTTCCAGGGTTTTCTTCTGGTCCGGAAGTGTGTGCATTAAATTCGTACCGTATACTATCCAGCCCTTGAAATTACATGGTTCGCTGCCAAGTTCATTTCTGACTGTTGGGATCGTTGCATCGCAGATCCCGTTTGCAAGCGCCGTACCCGCCATAGGGAATTCTGTCGGGAATGCATCTCTCCAGGACCTTTTAGGCTTGACGTATTCCGGGTGCGGGAACTCCGGCACATCTGCGAAATTAGGAGAATAGAAACCGCCTCTCCTGCCCCAGCTACCCATAAGGGCATTCAATATGGCGATCGCTCTCGAGCGCTGTGTGTCGTCTCCATACCATGTAACATGTCTACCCGGGTGAACAATCGTAGCGGGTTTATGCGATGCCATCTCGCGGGCTGTCGCTCTTATTACTCCTGGCTCTATCGATGTTAGCGGATATGCCCATTCCGGCGTATTCTCTTTTACTGCTTCAGCAAGTTTTTCCAGTCCGATTGTATACTTCTCAACATAATCGCGGTCATACAGCTTTTCCTCAACTATTACGTTTATCCATGCAAGTAGCAAAGCCATATCCGTAGCCGGACGAATCGGAAGCCAGTATCGGGACTTGCTTGCAGCAGTAGAGTATCTAGGATCGACAGTTATTATCGAAGATCCTTTACCGATAGCTTCAGCAAATTCCTGCACCTGTCCGTTGTGCATATTTTCACCAAGATGACTGCCGATCAGGACTATGCATTTTGCATCCCGAAGGTCGGTGCGCTCCGGTGAACCGATACCATCACCGAAAGTTAAATAGAATCCTTCTTCTCTCGGCCCCCTGCACTGGGCGTATGACGGTGCAGCTATATTATTGGAACCGTATGATTTCAGCAGGTGCTTAAAGAAAGCTCCTCCGGAACCATGCGTGAATAGTGCGACGCATTCCGGTCCGTGTTCCTCCTTGATCTTGATCATCTTTTCTGCAATATAGTCAAGTGCCTCATCCCAGGATGCCTCCCTGAATGTCTGGCCGCCTCTCTCGGAAGTCCTGATAAGAGGTTTTTTCAGCCGTTCATCATCAAGGTATGCACCAATACCGCCTGTACCTCTTGTACAAAGCCTTCCACTGCAATTCGGATCGTCTTCGTTTCCGGTCAATTTCCATGGTTTACCGTCGATCTGATGCATCCAGCCTGCGCAATTCCAGAAACATATTTCACAGTAAGTCGGAGTTTTCGTGATATTTCCTTCTATCGCGCCTGTCAGAGCCGGGATTGCAGATTGAGTGTTACCTGCGTACGCCCTGTCAATTTTGTTAATCACTCCTCTGCCAAGGGCAAGTCCTCCTAAGGCAAAAGTGCTGATATTGATAAATTCTCTTCTCGTAAAATTTCTGCTCATGATAGTAAATCTCTATTTTTTATTATGCAGATAGGTTTCCGGTTGAAATAATACTCTTTTCAGGTTCTCACACTGGATAGCGTTCCGGTATACTTTGCATTCCCTGCAGTTCTCATTACGGCAGCTTTCTGGAAGTTTGTCTTTGATCATCCAGCAGGGTTTTGCAGTGCCCAGAAATGCCGGACATGTACGCTTTTCTTCTTCTGTACAGGGACCGCATTCCCAGCAGGGCATCAGGGCAAGCAGCCTTCTTATCCCTTCGATGTTCAAACCCTGCTCGTTGATCAGTCTCCTTATGCATGTTATCCAGCGAACATCTTCTTTTTTGTATTTTCTCTGCCCCTTATCTGTACGTTCGGGAATTAACAATCCTTCGTTTTCGTAGGCTCTTATCAATTCAACCGAGACACCCAGCTCGCGAGCAACCTGTCCTATCTTGTAGAATCCGTTTTTGTCTGCGCTATCCATTTTAACCTTTTATATTATCTGTAATAATATATACTGTATTATTTATTCCTGTAATATACAATACAGGTATCAAAGCAGATAAATCGTGAAAAAAGTAACAATGTACTTTTAAATAGGAATTTACAGGTCGGATATTAACAGGTGTTAACCTGTGGAAAGACCACCTATACGGTTAACCGGTCAAACTAATTGAAAGGTATAATTATAATAAGGGTTTGACTAGCAAAGAGAGGATAATTATCGTATAAGTCAATGTCCCGTAATAAGTTAAGTAAATATTACAAGAAAAAAATTATTGTGAGGATTTCTGCTTTCGCGGAAAGAACAGATCGTAAACTATGTCTTAGAATGGAATGAGACTGGGAGTAGAATAATTCTTAACTCAGATAATCATGCAGGTAGTCAGCAAGGTCGCCGATTTGATCAAGTTCGAATTTAGGCTGAGAATCAATATCTTCATTGTCGGTTACGACAGCAATTAGCAGTTCTTTTTTATTGGTAAGCAGCGTAGAGGATATTTCCTTCCGGCTGATCTCTACCCTCGGAAGGCTGCTTCCGTGGAAACCTTCCAGCAGGATAAGGTTTGTATCATCCGAAAAATGACTTACAAGGGATTCCAGGGCGGGCAATTCATTCCGGGTTCTCTCGAAATATGCTGTTTTCCCGGGAGCGGCGAGAACCACACCAGTCGCTCCTGCTTCAAAATGCCTGAAGCTGTCCTTCCCCGGTGTATCCGGCTCGAAGTCCCCGTGATGATGATGCTTGATCGATCCGATATTCCATCCCTTTTCGGACATATGTCCTATAAGTTTTTCGATCACCGTTGTCTTGCCGGAATTTTTCTTCCCGGTGATAGCTATGAGCGGTATATCATTGATTTTACAGGTTTTTTTCATAATTAAGATCCTGTATATAGTGCAATTGACTTTTTAACATCCCCCTTCGAAGGGGGATTATACAATAATTGAACTATAGATTATGAATTACCTCAGGGCAATTCCATAAAGATGAACTACTTAGCTATCTCCTCTTGAATGTATATCAGTGAATACCTACCCCTAAAGAGGAGAACTGCCTTAGCACTCCCCTCTCAAGGGGATCTTTTATATACTCTCCCTTTGAGGGATTTCTTATATTTTCCCCCCTCGAGGGGGGAATACAGGGGGGTGTATTAAGAAAATCCACATGAATTAAAAAACATGATATGAAGCATAGAGTTCCAGATTATATTATCTCGATCACCGCTGCGGGGATCCAGCCTACTTTGCCGTCAGCAAGATCGACTTCGAGCCAGTCATCGAGCTGCCTCTTGATATGAACTTTTGTACCTTCGTGTATGATGAATAGTTCGGTACCTGTTTCTGTTGGGGATGCATAAGCGCGTACTTCCGGATCCATTATCACTCCGTTCTGACCGGGCTTATCAAGGATCGCGCTTGATATAAATACCAGAATAATCAGAACAGCCGCAGTACTGAATGTAATTAACACCAATCTCAATATTTTTCTGACGAAAAGATTCCTGTTGAAGAAAAAGATCGATACACATACTGCAATCACCCAGAATACCGCAAAGAATATGCTTTTCCATGCAGAAACAGGCATACTGTTCCTGAATTTATTCCAGTACTTTACATAGAATACACTGGGTATCGGTGTTATTTTATCGACCAAGAGGCTGTTGACAACCTCAAGATTCGTCAGAAGATCCTCATCTTCCGGCAGCAGTCGTTTTGCTTTTTCATAATAAAGTACGGAAAATCCCAGTTCACCCATCTTAAAATAAGTATTCCCGATATTGTATAATAACTCTCCGTTCTCATAACCCAGGTCAATGATACCAAGGTATTTTTCAAGCGCAAGGTCATACTGTTCACTCTGATACAGTCTGTTTCCCTCGGTAAATAGCTGTTCCTCGTTTTGAGCATAAACTGCGGAAGATATTAACGAGACCGCAATTAAAACCAATATATTTATGATCTTTTTAACCATTTGCCTTTTTCAGCCTTTCCTCCATGGCAATTATCGCATCTTTCGATTCTTCGTAAAGCCCGCTCATTGAATCCTTAGAACTTCCTGCCGATGAGAACCTGTGAAAATCACATTTCTGCAGGCAGGTTATATACTCGCTAATAAGATCAGGATCTATATTTTTGTTTATGAGTTTTCTCTCGAGTTCATCTGTCAGTATACCGGCTGCTGAAATATTCAGTTTATCAGCTATATAATCCTGCAGTCCTTTTGCAATCTCAGGATAGAAATTGCCGGCATCCTCTTCATCCAGGTATTTTTTTGCTTTCTTCATCCTTTTTACAGCAATCGTGTTAGCCTGACGTGACCTTTTATAGCCGATATCTATATTGAGTTTTTCAACATGCCTGCTGTAAAGGAACATAACACCGATAAGGATCAATGGCAGAATAATCATTATTACAAACGACGTATTCATCAGAGAGCTATGCCCCGTAGTAATCCAGGTTTTTACAGATTCCTTTATGAACCTGATATCCGTCCCTACAAGCCTGACTTCTTCACCTCGCCTTACCAGAGGAGTCTCACTGTAAGTTCTGTCTCCCTTTTCAACGCTGATATTTATCGGTTGAGTCCTGACAGATCTGTATTTTTCTTCTGCAGGATCGAAAAATGAAAGCACTATCGGTTCAATTTTGAGCTCACCTTCAGTCCTGGGAATAATTACATATTCAAAGGATTTGGTTCCCGTTATATTTCCGCCTCTCCTATTGATGACTTCATTGACTGTCGGATCATATTGTTCATAAACACCTGATATTCTGATATCGGGTTCGCCTATAAGCTTAATATTTCCTGTTCCAGAAACATCAATCTTTAATGTAACGGATTCGTTCGCCTTCACTCTTTTCACATCAACATCAGCCGAAATATCATATTTTCCCACCAGTCCGTCGTAATTTGCCGGCTTTCCAGTTTCCGGGAGCGGCCTAACATTGATATTCAGGTTATTTGAAGCTACTCTTACTGCTCTGTTTCTGTCAAAGAAGGGATCATCGAGAAAACTTCTGATGTCCCTCGTTCTTCTTGTCGATCTGTTCCTTGCCCTGAATTCCATCTGTATTGGATCGAGCGCCAGGTCACCCTCGGATGTCGGGTATAATTCGATCTTTTTAAGAACAGCCGCCCTGTAGTCCCTCCCGTCATATTTAACCGGTCTCAGAGTTCTGTTTCCCGGCAGATTATATTCCTCAGTCCAGAATCCGGGAAAGTTCGGTAGATTTAGCGGAGTATAGTCCGACAATTCTACATTCAATCCTGCGTATACCCTGTAATAAACCGTTACTCCTTCGTTTTTATAAACTGTCTGCTTTTCCGGTTCGGCCCTTAAAAAAAGGTCTATCGGTTCATTTCCGCCGGATCTTGACCGCGGATTAGTCCTGTTTGGCTGTCTTGCATTTGGTGGTGGCGCTGCTCCCGCATCCCTAACTTCTATTGTAAATGGATCTGTTTTATAGATCTTGTTACCAACCCTAACCTCTATCTCAGGGATTGTTGCCTTGCCGGCCTTCAGCGGGATCAGGCTGTAATTATACGACATTGAATATGTAACCCTGCCGTTGATGCTTGAATAATTTGTTCCTGTCCCTCTTGAACCTCCGAAAGAAAACCACTCTCCGAAATCCGGCATCGCCGGTCGTGAAGCATTCTGCGCACTGGATCCCTCAACTGTGACTGTCAGCATTATCTCCTGGTTCTGGATAGCATAATTCTGGGTAAATCCCGCAGTAACCTTGATATCCTGCGAAAAGGAGGTTCCCGATAATCCGAGGATCACCAGCATAATAACTAAATTATTTACAGAATGTTTATTCATCTGTTTCAATCTTTAGAACATTAGATGTCTATCTTGATCTTTTCAAGTTCTCTCTCAGCTTTTCTATCAAACTCGGTTTCAGGGAGAGAATCAAGCACCATCCTGAATGCCGCTGCCGCTTTTTTAAGATCCTTTTCAAAATTCAGGTTATCAGAATAAATCAGTCCTTTTAGAAAATAGGCATTGTCAGAATATACCGATCTCGGAAATCCTGCGATAACTTTCTGGACTACATCCAAAGCTTCATCAAACCTGTGTCTACCCAGATAGAATCCGATCAAACCGATCAGTTTATCAGCCTCTATAGTGTCAATTTCATCCACTTTTTCGGCAATTCCTAAATAATCTGCAGTTCCCTCAGTACTCTGAGCTTTTTGCGATGATGCACAGGTAAAAAGTGACAATCCCGATATTATTACAAGGATAATAATTATATTGTTCTTAATTGAAAAAATCATATTAATTTACCAGTCCTTCAGGACTCTTATTTTTCCTTTGGATTTCATTTTTTTCTGCTGCTGTAAATCTTTTTCGTCATTCTTTAAAGCATCGAGAAGTTTTTCGGCTTCTTCTTTTGTCATTTCTTTTTGCTCTGAAGGCTGGGATTCCTGCTGCTGTTCTTCCTCCTGCTGCTCCTCTCCTTCCTGCTCCTGCTCTTTATCCTCTTCACCCTGCTGCTGTTCTTCTTCCTGCTTTCCCTGCTGCTTTTGTTCTTCATTTTCATTGTTCTGCTGCCGGTCCTGCTGATCCTGTTGATCCTGCTGCTGCTGTTTCAATTTATTTCTTACATATTCAAGGTTGAATTTGCTTTCATAATCATCTGGATTCAGCTGGAGCGCTTTAGTATATGAAAGGATCGATTCCGGCAGTTTTCCCATTCTATAGAGGGTATTACCCATATTATAGTACGAACGGAAATGCATATCGGAGTCTTTGGCAGAAAGAACCTTCTCGAATTCTGTAAAAGCTTCCTCGAAATTACCCTGCTTATAAAGTGTATTACCCATGTTATAATGCAGGAAAGGAGATTCCGGATCATCCAGGGCCGCATCCCTCAATAGGTTCATAGCCTCTTCAAACTTCTCTGATTGAAAAAGGTCATTAGCCTGGTTGACCTTTTCTCTTACCGACTGGGCCACAGATAAAGCGGGTATCAGCATTGCAAGAATAAAAACTGCAGTTGCTACACTTATAATAATATTATTTTTCATATTTTTATCAGTTTATATATTGTTTACTGAATCAACATTAAAATTGTTCTATAGTTTATCTGAATCTACCCTGCCATTCCTTTTTTAGCCTCACTTTTTCCGTTAGAAAAAACTCTGATACTGCAATCACAAGAAATAATATAAGAATTGCCTGAAACCTGTCCTCGAACTGCGTGAAATTCATGCTTCCGAGCTCTTTCTTTTCGCCGCTGGATATCGCTTCATAGATCAGGTCGAGTTCGGATTCATCCGGTGTCGCATTATAGTATTTCCCACTTGTAGTTAGCGCAATCTTCTCAAGAGTATAAGAGTCGAGTTTTGATACTACTGTCTGGCCATCCCGGTCTTTTTTATACCCGATTCTGTTACCGGTCTCATCGTAATCGGGTATGGGTACTCCTTCCGGTGTGCCTATCCCGACAGTATAAATAACAATACCTTCTATCGCTGCCGCCTCGGCAAATTCCTCGGCTTTACCTTCATGGTCCTCGCCATCAGTGATCAGGATCAGTATTTTGTGTTTTCTTTCTTTCTGCTCAAAAGTCTCAATTGCCTTTCTCAGGGCTGCTGAAACGTTTGTACCCGGAACCGGTATAAGATCCACATTTATCACACTTAACAACAGCTTGGCTGCTCCATAATCCAGTGTCAGCGGGCATTGAACGAATGCCTCTCCCGCAAAAGCTATTATTCCTATCCGGTCACCTTGAAGTTTATCTATAATAAGGGAGATCTCTCGTTTCGCTTTCTCGAGTCGCGAAGGACGGATATCTTCCGCAAGCATACTTTTCGATACATCTATAGCGACAAGGATATCCTGGCCCTCCCTCCTGACTTCTTCAAGCCGGGTACCGACCTGTGGACGTGTCAGTGAAAAGAGAAGCAGACCGGCACAAAAGACCATAAGCACTGACTTCAGATGCTGCCTTCTTCTCCGGGTTCCGCTCATCAGTTTTTCCATCAGTTCAGGAGAACCAAACTTCCTTATAGCCTGGTTTTTCTTTTTAAATACATACCAGTAAAAAACAGCCAGCAAAGGCACTAACCAGAGCAGATAAAACAGTTGTTGATTCGCAAATCTTAACATCAGATCTCTTTATGGAATTTTTCTGAAATATGTATTTGCCAGCAGTATCTCCAGGAGAAACAGCATTAGTCCCGGGATCACAAACCAGGCAAACATCTCCGAATACCTTGTATATTCCTTTACTTCGATTTTTGTTTTTTCAAGTTCACCGATCTCTTTGAATATCTCTTCTAGCTTTTTCTCATCCGTAGCCCTGAAATATCTCCCGCCAGTGTTATTGGCGATCTGTGTAAGTACTTTCTCGTCTATCTGAACTTCCATCGGGACATAGTATTTTCCCATTACAGGATGGTCGACCGGGTACATGGCTTGTCCCCGCTTACCCATACCTACAGTATAAATTTTGACATCCATTGTCTTTGCTATCTGAGATGCCGTTATCGGATCGAGCTCGCCCTTGTTGTTTCTGCCGTCTGTAAGGAGAATTACAACCTTACTCTTTGCCCGGGAATCCCTGAGCCTGTTAATACATGTAGCGATAGCCATCCCGATAGCAGTACCGTCCTCGATCATACCGATATTGATCTCTTCAAGAAATGACAGGAGAATTCCGTAATCAAGTGTTAACGGCGCCTGCGTGTAGCTTCTACCGGAGAATACGACCATCCCTATCCTGTCGTTAGTTCTTCCCTCTATGAATTCTCGTGCGACTATCTTAGCCGCCTGAAGCCGGTTATCGGGTTTGAAATCTTCAGCACGCATACTGCTCGAAACATCCATGGCGATCACTATGTCGATGCCTTCAGTCTGGATCTCTTCTTCCTTGAAAGATGATCTCGGCCGTGCAATCGCAAGAATTATAAGGGCAAAAACGATCATTCTAAGGATGAACAGGCTGTGCTGAAGTTTCTGTTTTTTCGAAGTCTGCAATTTCTTGAATACTTGAAGATTTGAGAATCTTACTGTACCCCTGTATTTTCTATTTTTAAGTATATACCAATATATCAGCAGGGGTATAATACCCAGCAATAACAGAAAATATGGCTGTGCAAACACTATCATAATATTTAATTATTTACTATTCTTCTCAAGTAATTCCTTAGCCTTGATTTCTATCTCAGCTTCGTCATCGACTACTTCTAAATCCTTCACATTTTCTCCACCATCTCCCTCATTTCGGTTATCCTCTTCCGAATCCGGTAACTCGATTATTTTTGTCGTTTCAACAATCTCGTATGCAAGTTCAATATTATTTTCAGATGCGTTATCATCCGGAGCAAACTTTGCAAATTTAACCAGGTCGCTTTCCGACAGAAGTCCTTTGACCTGGCTGGCCACTGAACTCTCGACATTCTGCTTACTTAATAGCTCGACAGTCTCACTAGTTGTCTTCTCCAGAACCGGAATAAAATATCTTCTCTGAAGATAGAGCCTGATAATATCTGATAATACAATGTAAAACTCTTTGATCTTTCCCTCTCTTAGAAGATCCGATGCTCTGAGATCATCAAGTGCAGAAAAGGCAGATTCATGCGCCGGTCTATCCGGTTCTTTCTTCCACTCGAAAAGCGATTCGCCTCTTTTCTTCTTCCTGTAATAAAGATAGCCAATGACAGAGCCAATGATCACAACAAGAACCACCGTAACAATTATGATCCTGTTTCGCCAGTTGTAGGGTATCTCCAGGTTGCTTTTAATATCCAGGATATCCTCGGTACCGGTTTCCAATATTGACTCAACCCTTATCCCGATCCCGTCTGTAAAAAGAGTGTTGGCAACAGTGTCATCAGTGAAATACAGAATTCCCGTCGGCGGGATCACGAAGCTTCCCGTATCATAAGCCGCAATAGTAAATTCCACGGTTTTCAATACAATACCGTCGTTTTCAATCGGATCCTTATCGTTGTAATCACGGATCTCGAAGCCCCCGAGGTTGATACCCGGGGGGGGAGCTGCAACGGTAATTTCCGGAGCGAACCTGATATTGATCTCATACTTCACCAGTTCTCCTACCGTTACATTCGTTTTATCGACCTTTGATTCAACGGAGATGTTATTCTGCCGGGCATAAACTGATACCGACAAAAGCTGTATCAGTATAATTACGAATATTAACCGGGCTTTATTTCTTAATAATCTTCTGTCCACTATTTTATTTTGTCAGGAAAAAGAGAAGCTTTTTGCGCCTCGATCAGATCGTCAACGAGTATAGTCTGCATCTGGTTTGCCTTCTGCATAAAAACTAACTGATAAACTGTTTCCTTGGCCTCATCGAAAGTCAGGCTTTTGCTTTGTCCTGAAGCAGTTGTCTCTGTAAATTTACCTTTATTATCGTCGTAAAACTTCTTTAATTCATCATCATTTATCTTGACATTTTCATATACTTCTTTCTGGAGGAGTTTATCGATCATAATCTGCTTTTTCTGCAGAAAAGCCAGCTCGATTACATCACTGTCTTCGTCAAGGTTTTCCCGTTTCGCAGAATTATACAGAACCTCACTCCTGATGTATTCTCTCAAAAATGCAAGTTTATGCTCAGGTGTCCCCTGCTTATCGACATCGATATTCTGTGCTATGACAAAATAATTATACAGCTTGTCCAGGTCTCCCAATGTTATAATCTCATCTGCAACTATCGCAACTGTATCACCGGGAAGATGCTCCACTTCAGATTTCTCACCTTTAAGGCTTGCAGATTCTCTCAGTAGCGAGGCGGCAGCCTGTTTCCTTCCCATCCTCTCAAGACACGCCACGATCCTCTTATCGACTTCTGCCGCAAGATCACTTTCCTGGAAAAGGTGTTTAACTTTCAGATAAAATGTAACCGCATTGACATAATCACCGATATTCTCGAAATATATGTTGGCAATTGTATAATTGATATTTGATCTTGTTTTATTATCGATGCTGTAAAACACTAGTATGTTCTTGTATTCATTGATCGCCTGCCTGTACAACTGCTGGTTATACAGAACATTGGCATACTCCCTTTGCCTCTCGACAGGTACATTCGCTGAGGGGCCCGTCTGTGAGCAGGATATCAGGTATGATCCGGAAATGATCATCAGAATTGTTATCATTCTTTTCATGTTTTTCCCTTAAGTAATTAAAAATTAGTTTAATGGATCTGCTTTGCTCTCTTCCTGAAAAATTTAACCAGCGGCTCAACGTACGACCTGTCTGTTAAAATATCGATATGATCTATATCCATAGCCTTGAACAGCTTCTGCCTTTCCTGTACCTGGCTGTCCGTGTACTGTGTGTAAAGATTCATCATTGAATGATCCGAAGTATCTATGGAGAGAATCTCTCCGGTTTCAGCATCTTCGAGTTCGATCAGGCCTACATCCGGCATATCGAGCTCCCGGGGATCAATTACGGTAATCGCAACTATATCGTGTTTCTTATTTGTCACCTGCAGAGCCCGGGAGTAATCCCTGTCGGATTGAAAATCGGATACGAGAAACACCGTGGCTTTTTTTCTCAACAGCCGGTTAAGGTATTCAAGCGCACCGTTTATATCCGTCCCCACCCCTTCCGGTTCGTGGTATAGCAGCTCACGTAGAACCCTTAGAACATGGGATTTACCTTTTTTCGGGGGAACGAATTTCTCTATCTTATCCGAAAAAATTATCAAACCGACTTTATCGTTATTTTTTATTGCTGAGAATGCAAGAACAGCACATAATTCAACCGCAATCTCTCCTTTCATCTGCTCGAATGTACCGAAATTTGCAGACGAACTGACATCAACGATAAGCATCACAGTGAGTTCTCTTTCTTCTTCGAAAACCTTTACATACGGATGATTTGCCCTTGCTGAGACGTTCCAGTCGATAGTCCGTACGTCATCACCATATTGGTATTCACGAACCTCCGAGAATTCCATGCCCCTCCCCTTGAAAACGGAATGGTACTCTCCTGAGAAAACATCATTAACTATATTCCTAGTCTGGATCTCTATTCTTTTTACTTTTTTTAGTATCTCTTTCGGGATCATTTTGAAATTTCTTCTATTACGGGACTTCTATTCTGTTAAGGATTTTTCTTACGACATCCTCTGCCGACACCTCTTCTGCTTCGGCTTCGTATGTTACGATCACCCTGTGACGAAGGACATCAAGCCCTATGGACCGGACATCTTCCGGTGTTACATATCCGCGGTGCCTTAAGAATGCATGTGCTTTCGCCGCAAGCCTGAGATAGATCGAAGCTCTTGGAGATGCCCCGTACTGGATAAGCTCCTTGAGGTCGTCAAACTTATATTCTTCAGGATTTCTTGTCGCAAATACGATGTCGACAATATACTTATCGATCTTCTCGTCTATATAAACTTCTTTAACAACCGATCTTGCGTTAACGATATCCGACGGTTCGATTACGACATTGACATCTGCTGATGAATCGGCAGACATCTGCTGCATGATCTTTAGCTCGTCGTCTTTGTCGGGATAATCGACAATTACTTTCATCATGAACCTGTCGACCTGCGCTTCAGGCAGGGGATATGTACCCTCCTGCTCGATCGGATTCTGAGTTGCAAGCACCAGGAAAGGATCGTCGAGTTTGAAGGTCTCTTCTCCAATGGTCACCTGCCGTTCCTGCATCGCTTCGAGCAGCGCGCTCTGGACCTTCGCAGGCGAACGGTTAATCTCGTCTGCAAGGATCAGATTCGAAAAGATCGGACCTTTTTTAGTCTGAAACGTTCCCTCATGCTGGTTGTAGATCAATGTACCTATCAGATCTGCAGGCAGCAGGTCCGGTGTGAACTGTATCCTCCGGAATTTTGTATTTATTGTCTTAGAGAGTGTCGTAACCAGTGTTGTTTTCGCCAGCCCGGGGACACCCTCCAGAAGTATGTGACCATTGGCAAGCAGCCCGATCAGCATCCTCTCTACCATATATTTCTGTCCGATGATCGCTTTTCCTATCTCACCGGTCAATTTATCAACGAACGCAGATTCCTTCTCGATCTTAGCATTGATCGCCTGAATATCCTGATCCATCTTTCCTCCGTAACTTATAGAGTTTCTTTAATCGCTAAACGTTCTTTCCGCAGGTTTCGATACACGCTCCAATACTTCCGAATATCAGTTCGAACCTGTCAACATTTATTTCCGTGCCCGAAAACCGGAACTGCTCTGCCTGATCAAAAATACCTTTTATTTTTGCTGTAAGCATTTCATCAAAAGCCTCATTGTTAAGATAGTCTATAAGAGCCTTTTCAGACCTGTTCCCTTCGGGAATTTTATATTTTTCTACCAGGTAGTTTCTGAAAACAGTAACAACATCGTCAAGCCTCTGCCGGTATGAGAGGCTGTTTTTTCCTTTGATCGCATTCAATTCTACAATATAAGTTTCTTCTACAGGTATTTCCGGCTCCGTCTCTTCCTCTTTGATGCTTTTTCGCCTTTTCAAAAATGGGATTGCGATACCCGTTCCGAAACCAATCACGATTATAACAATAACCGCTTTCCATACCCAGCTGTAATCTCCCGGAATAACAGGGGGAAGCCCTTTTATCGAAAGTCTCTGAGTTGTCAGGAAATCTCTCTTTTCGGTAGCGCTGTCCTTGAATCTAACTGTCATACCTTCGATATATCCCATTCCACGTTCAACCGGGCTTATGCTGAGTTTAAATTCTCTGATAGTAAAGATCCTTTCTTCTCGGATTTCAGAACGGCTCAGAGACTGGCTTCCCATAATTTCGAGATTTATTAATTCCGGATTTTCCAGTCTCTCGACTTCATACCTGTCGGGCGGGCCTTCCCAGGAAACTATAACAGTAAGATCGACAGTCTGGTTTGACGGTATTTCCGTATTACTGATAGATGTCGAGATCGAGATATTATGTGTCCGGAGTGAATCAGCCTGGTATCCGAATACCTGTCCGGCTGCTACAAATAAAGAAATCGTTAGAAATATAACAGCTTTGTTCATTTTTCCTATTTTGGCAATATTTCTTGCAGTTTAGACCATTAAAGTTTATTTGTTTTATTTCCGAAGAAAGGATAAACTGAAATTTACTCTTCAAATTAGAATTTCCCAAAGAAAATTTTATATTTTTTCCAGTTCTTCTAATTAAAAATTTCATTAGTATTACGCCGTTTTTCTGCTTAAAGTTCCTTTCAAAAACGAAAAATGCCGAAATATTTTCATCTAAAAAATGTTTCGGCATTCTAAACTACTACATTTTATAGTAGATGCATGATTCCTATTGCTTATCCGTCCCTTCGTTTTTCTTTTTCTTCTCCTGCATCTCTATCCTCTTTTGAAGGATGCTGTCGAGTTGTCCCGGTGACAATTCGAGAAACTCCAGTTCGAACTTTGCGCTCATTGCCAGTGTGTCTTCCGGAAAGTTCTGAACAACCAGGTTATAGTACTCAGCGGCTTTGGTATTATCACTCAGATGATTCTTGTAGATGAAGCCTATCATAAAAGTGGCATCCGCGCATCTCTGTCCATCCGGAAACGACTCTATTACCTTTTCATAAAGACCTATGGCCTCGGTAAATTTCTCTTCCCCATATTTTCCCTGAGCAGCCTCGAACATTTCCTGTTCGGTTTTCGGTCCCCCGCAGAAACAGAAAAGGAGCATAGAAAAAGACAAAATGATATGGCATATTCGATTTTCAAACCTCATATAACTGTCCTCCTTTAAAACGAAATATGAATATAAAATATTTTACCGACACATTCAAGTACGGTTTCAAAAACCTATAAGCAATATCTCTTTTTCTACCTCCTGTGTGGTGTCTTCTATTTTTATGCAACAGTACTGAGATCTCTCCACTCTACCTCCCGTTGAAGCAGTAGGCTCCGGTCGAAATGACTTTGATGACGTTTTGCCATTTCTAAAGCAGCCTCGAAAGAGAGGGATCAAACGGGAATTCTCAGAGCTTATTTCCGGATCTTATCCGGTCTTAATGATTCGATTTACGCAGTTTTAAAGTATAATCGTTAAATTTCCAGGAAAATTTAATAAATATTTTTATTATTGTCAATTTTTTCTGTTACTGCTGTCTACCTCCATGTCAAGGACTCCATTTTTTGATACTATTCTCACCCTGTCGCCGGATGCGATCCGGTCTTCAAGCATCATCAACGCAAGTGGATCTGCAAGCTCTTTCTGCATTACCCGTTTAAGAGGCCTTGCTCCGAATGCAGGATCAAATCCCCTGTCTGCGAGATGATCTCTTGCATCATCCGAAAGCTCGAAAGTGATCCCGGTGTTTTCGGCAAGTTCCAAAAACCTTATGAATTGTATATCAACTATATCCCTTAATTGTTCCCTGGTAAGCGATCTGAATACGATCATTTCATCGATGCGGTTCAGAAACTCGGGTGTTATTCTCTGCCGGAGTAACTTCCTTATCTCAACATTAATCTCGTTATACACCGTATCCTCATTATCAATACTCATCAGAGCGGATCTCTCCATTATAAACTGAGCGCCAAGGTTAGAGGTCATGATGATTAAAGTATTCTTGAAATTGACAACCCTGCCTTTGTTGTCTGTCAGCCTTCCATCGTCCAGCACCTGAAGAAGAACATTGAACACGTCATTATGTGCCTTTTCAATCTCATCCAGCAGGATAACAGAATATGGTTTTCTTCTGACAGCTTCCGTAAGCTGGCCCCCTTCATCGTATCCAATATATCCCGGAGGTGCGCCAATGAGACGGGAAACGGAATGTCTCTCCATATATTCGGACATATCGATCCTGATGACTGCTTTCTCATCATCGAACAGGTACTCGGCAAGCGCTTTTGCCAATTCAGTTTTACCAACACCGGTACTTCCTAAAAATATGAACGTCCCAACCGGCCTGTCGCTTGCCTGAAGCCCGATACGAGACCTCCGTATCGCATTCGAAACGGCGCTGACAGCTTCATCCTGCCCAATCACTCGCTTATGCAGCCGTTCCTCCATTCTGATAAGTTTCTGTTTCTCATTTTCCATCATTCGGGATACGGGTATCCCAGTCCATCTCGAGACTATCCCGGCTATATCCTCCTCATCAACTTCTTCTTTCAGAAGTTTTCTGTCCTTTTGATATTCCTGAAGTTTCAGACCGGTTTTCTTCAGTTCCTCCTCTAGCTGAATGATCTTACCGTATTTCAATTCGGCTGCGCGGGAATAATCTCCATCTCTCTCTGCTTTCTGTTCTTCATGGCGGGCAACTTCGATAGCTTCTTTTAATCCGCGGAGTGACTGTATTGTTTCTTTTTCCAGTTCCCATTGGGCCCTGATTGCGTTAGCTTCCTCCGAAATTGCAGATAATTCGCGGGATACTGTCTCCAACCTCTTTTTTGAACTCTGGTCTTTCTCTTTTTTAAGCGCCTCCCTCTCGATCTCGAGCTGCTTGATCTTGCGTTCCATTTCGTCCAGTGATTCCGGAACACTCCCAATCTCGATTCTTAGCTTTGATGCAGCTTCATCAACGAGGTCTATTGCCTTATCCGGTAGAAATCTGTCTGAGATATACCTGTCCGATAGCTGAACAGCCTGTACCAGTGCGCTGTCCCGGATCTTGACTCCGTGATGTACTTCATACCTGTCTTTAAGTCCCCTCATTATCGAAACGGCATCTTCAACTGCAGGTTCATCAATCAGAACTTTCTGAAATCTTCTTTCCAGAGCCGGATCTTTCTCAATATGTTTCTGGTATTCTCCGAGAGTTGTTGCGCCTATACAGCGCAGATCACCTCTTGCCAGGGCAGGCTTGAGCATATTCGAGGCATCCATAGAACCCTCTGGGGCACCTGCTCCTATCAGAGTGTGCAGCTCATCGATAAAGAGAACGATATCACCGTCAGATTCTGTGATCTCCTTCAGGACTGCTTTCAGCCGCTCTTCAAACTCCCCGCGGAATTTAGCTCCCGCAATCAGAGCACCCAGATCGAGTGCTGCGATTCTCTTTGTTCTCAATCCCTCAGGAACATCACCTGCAACGATCCTGTGTGCAAGACCCTCGGCAATTGCGGTTTTTCCCACACCCGGATCTCCCAGCAGTATCGGATTGTTCTTTGTCCTCCTGCTGAGGACCTGCAGTATTCTTCTGATTTCTTCATCCCTGCCGATGACGGGATCAAGCTTCCCTTTTCTCGCAAGATCATTCAGGTCACGTGCATACTTTTTTAAAGCCTGATACTTAGCTTCGGGATCCTGATCAGTTACTCTCTGGCTGCCCCTGACAGATTTCAGCGCTTGAAGGACTTCCTCCTTTCTTATATTATTTTCTTTCAGCAGTTCTCCTGTACGACCGCTGTCATCAAACATTGCGAGGAGTATATGCTCCGTGGAAATATATTCATCTTTAAGGTTACCCGCTTCTATCAACGCCTTTTCAAGAACCTTAGTTGACCCCCGGGACAGATAGAGACGGTCAAGACCGCTTCCAGATACACCTGGCACCTTTTCCAGTTCTTCTTCTATCTTTGTTTCAAGGCTGTTAACTTCAAGTCCAGTTTTCCTCAAAAGGCTGGAGACGATGCTTTCTTTATCCTGCAGCAGCACGAGAATAATATGTTCCGGCTCAATCTGTTGGTGAGACCTCCCAGAAGCTTCTCTCTGTGCTGCCGACAGCGCCTGCTGTGCTTTTATTGTAAATTTTTCAAAATCCATTTTCCCATCCTGTTATCATAAATTGTATATTATGTTAATTCAAATTCCGAAAAATTGACTTTCTTCTTACATCCCCCTTTGTCCCCCTTCGAAAGGGGAGTTTTGTAATCTCCCCACAATCAAGCGAGATCCACTTCATATTCTCCTTTAATAAGGGGATTCTTCTTCATACTCCCCCCTATCAAGGAGGGATAAATAGGGGTGTTCAAGTTCATCCCTGTTTTATCTAATTTAAAACAATCAATAAGTCTCCATTTATTTTTATTTTCTTAGACCGGAAAAAAATGCCCCACTTTAAGTGAGGCATTAGTCCTAACCGGAGTTTACTACAACTTAGCTAAATTAATCGTCTACTACTTCAAAATCAGCATCTTTAACTTCTTTATCATCTTTCTTCTTTTTACCTCCTTTATCACCATCTTTATCGGCTTTCGGCTCTTCTCCTCCCGGAGGTGGAGGTTCCTGCTGTGAGGCCGCCTGCTGGTACATCGTCTGGGATACATCATTCCATGCTTTATTAAGCTCATCGATTGATGTCTTGATCTTCTCTATATCATCGCCTTTGTTGGCCTCTTTCAGATCCTCCAGCGCTTTCCTGATCTTATCCTGAGAATCATTGTCCAGTTTGTCTTTCATTTCTTCAAGCTGTTTCTCAGTCTGGAAAGCAAGCTGGTCACCTCGGTTCTTTGTTTCTACGTTCTCCTTGAAGCTCTTATCATCTTCTTCATGGGATTTCGCTTCATCCCTCATTTTATTAATCTCTTCGTCAGTCAGTCCGCTTGAAGCCGTTATGGTGATATTTTGTTCCTTGCCGGTACCAAGATCTTTTGCAGATACATTCAGGATTCCATTAGCATCGATATCGAAAGAGACTTCAATCTGCGGAACCCCCCTTGGGGCCGGTGGAATACCATCGAGATGGAATCTTCCGATAGTCTTGTTATATGCAGCCTGAGCGCGTTCGCCCTGTAGAACGTGGATCTCTACAGCCGGCTGGTTATCGGCAGCAGTCGAGAAAACTTCCGTTTTCTTTGTAGGGATTGTTGTATTAGATTCTATCAGTTTTGTCATGACACCTCCGAGGGTTTCAATACCCAGAGTAAGAGGTGTAACATCGAGTAGAACAATATCTTTTTCGACATCACCGCCGAGGATTCCACCCTGGATAGCAGCGCCCATAGCAACCACTTCATCGGGATTTACACCCCTGTGCGGCTCTTTACCGAAGAGATCTTTCACCAGTTCCTGCACTTTCGGGATCCTTGTCGAACCTCCAACAAGAACTACCTCGTCAATTTTGCTTTTATCTATTTTTCCTTCTTTTAAAGCTGTTTCACATGGAGCGACAAGTCTTTCGAACAGATCATCACATAACTGCTCGAATTTTGCACGGGTAAGGGTTAGATTCAGATGCTTCGGACCGGAGTCTGTAGCTGTTATGAAGGGTAAATTTATCTCTGTTTCGGAAGTTGAAGAAAGCTCCATCTTGGCTTTCTCAGCTGCCTCTCTAAGCCTCTGAAGCGCCATAGGATCTTTTCTCAGGTCCACACCTTCCTGATTTTTAAACTCATCCGCGAGCCAGTCAAGGATCCTCTGGTCGAAATCATCACCTCCGAGATGGCCGTCACCGTTAGTTGATTTCACCTCAAACACACCATCAGCGATCTCGAGGATCGAAATATCGAATGTCCCCCCCCCAAGGTCGAATACCGCTATCTTTTCATCGGTTTTCTTATCCAGGCCGTATGCAAGAGAAGCGGCCGTTGGTTCATTCACAATCCTTTCCACTTCGAGTCCGGCAATTACACCGGCTTCTTTTGTTGCCTGTCTCTGGCTGTCATTAAAATATGCCGGTACGGTGATCACTGCCTTTGTAACCTTCTGTCCAAGGTAATCCTCTGCCGTCTGTTTCATTTTCTGCAATACCATGGCCGAGATTTCCGGCGGTGTATAATCTTTTTCCCTCATCTCGACAACTGCCATATTGTTCTTGCCTTTTTTTACTTTATAAGGTACATCTTTTATCTCCTGGGATACCTCACCCTGCATCCTGCCCATAAATCTCTTGATTGAGAATATTGTATTCTCAGGATTAGTAACCGACTGTCTTTTTGCCGGCTGTCCGATTAGTCTCTCATCTTTCTTACCATAAGCCACAACAGAAGGAGTTATTCTGCCTCCTTCAGAATTTGGAATAACAACCGGTTTACCTCCTTCAATAACTGCTACACAACTGTTTGTCGTTCCAAGATCGATTCCGATAATTTTGTCCATTATTGATGCTCCTGTTAAGTTTTTATATAACTGAAAATTTCTTATATTCCATATTTTGTATATTGTATCTCTGTTAATTATGGCAACTTATATGCCAGAATTATAACCAAGCCGCAAACAAGGCGTATACTACATAATTACAATAACTTACGTAGTCTGTATGTTTTAAGTCCTTTTACTGACACGATTCAACAATAGTGCCATTACGACACCAAAGCACTGCCATTGTGACATATTTTCTTAAAATTCTGTTAACTTTCCTTATATTCTTGCATTTTGAACTAAATTTTCATACACTACTTTCGATCGGCGATCCTTTTCAGGCTGAAATCCTAACACAAATCTCTTAAGATGAATGATAAAAGCGATTCTTACAAGACCGTCAGAAAAAAGAGATCTAATGAGATCAATGTCAAAGGTTCCAGGTTCATTGCTTACATATTTCCTGTTTCTTCAAGGGATGAAATTGAAGAGCATCTCAAAGGCCTGAAGTCAAAATTTCATGATGCCACTCATCATTGCTATGCTTATATCCTCGACGATGGAAGATGCTGCAGAACCAGATATAATGATGATGGTGAGCCCTCAGGTACTGCTGGAAAACCCATATTGACCGTACTTGAAGGTAATAAGCTTACAAATGTTTTCTGTGTTGTAGTAAGATATTTCGGGGGTACAAAATTAGGGGTAGGGGGACTATCAAGAGCATATTCCGATGCAGCGAGAGAAGTATTGGAAAAGGCTGTGATCGAGGAAAGGATTATTACTGCAGAGATCGAGCTTGAATTCCCATATTCTCTAACAGGGACAGTTGAAAGACTCATTTCCGACTATAATGCTGAGATAAATATAAGGGAATTCGGAGATGGAACCAGAATGGTCTGTTCGATAAGAAAAACCAGGATAAAGGACTTCATCTACCAATTTAATGATTTAGCCAGAGGACAGGGTACAATTAAAGAAATGGAGACCAATTAATGCAAGCTGTGATCATGGCTGGCGGTTTCGGAACCCGCCTGAGACCCTTAACATGCAATATCCCAAAACCTATGGTACCTCTTCTGAACAGGCCACTGTTAGGGCACATTGTTCAACATCTTAAAACCCATGATATAACTGATATAATCGTCATGCTTTTTTATCAGCCGGAGATAATCACCGATTACCTTCAGGATGGATCGAAGTTCGGAGTGAACATAATGTACCTTCAACCTGAAGATGATCTCGGGACTGCCGGGAGTGTCAAATATGCCGAACGCTATATAAAGGACACATTCCTTGTCATAAGCGGTGATCTCTGCACGGATATGAACCTGACCGCTTTTCACAAGTTTCATAAACGCACTAAAAGCGATGCAAGTATATTGCTTACAGATGTACCGGATCCGACTTCATTCGGTATTGTAATCACAGATGATGATCACAGGATAACAAGGTTTCTCGAAAAACCCTCCTCAGCTGAAGTATTCTCTAACCAGATCAATACCGGAATGTATATGCTCGAGAGATCGGTACTCGAAAAAATACCCGAAGGAAAGAGCTATGATTTCGGGAATGATCTCTTCCCTGCCCTCCGGAAGGACGACACAAATCTGATGGGATTTCTTACAAAAGGTTATTGGAAGGATATAGGAAATCTCGAAGAGTATGTTGCAGTTCACCAGGACTGCCTCTCCGGCAAAGTGAAACTCAATCTCGAGATAAATCCGCGGTCGAAGAAATATGTTGCGAAGTCTGCAAGGATTTCCCGGAAAGCTGTGGTAAAGGGAGGCGCTGTCATAGGTGACAAAGCAATCGTTGAGGACGGCGCTTATATCGAGAATTCTGTTATCGGCAAAGGTGCAAAGATTAAAAAAGGTGCACGAATAATAAATACGATCCTGTGGAATGAAGTAAAGATCGGTGAGGGCACCCAGTTGAAGAACTCGGTTGTGGCCTCAAAGACAAAAGTCGGAAACTCTTCAGCAATAATGGACAAAGGTTTTATTGGAGAAGAAGTCTCGATCGGTGACAGGTCCCTTATCAAACCCCAGGTAAAAATATGGCCGAAGAAGCTTGTTGCCAGCGATACGATATTGTCTACAAGTTTCATCTGGGGAGACAGATGGCTGAAGGAGCTAATCACAGATTCGCGGATCTCGGGAATCGCTAATATAGAA
>JANQEH010000153.1 GCA_028278455.1 bacterium | reverse complement strand
TGACACCCTGTGAATAATAATAGTCACGATAATCTTCCTTCAGTATTAAACAGGAAATTGTATTTTTCAGCCTGGAATATTTGATCTCGTTCTCTTCGTAGGTTATACCATCGAATAACCTGCCCTCGAAAATAAAACTCCTTGAATCGTCAATATATCGTATAAAGGATAGTTCACCCTTATATTTTTTATCTGAAAAACCATATCCAGCTCCAAAACATAATATAGAATTGTCTATTATCGGATTGTGAACACTCGCACTAAGATTCAACCGAAAACCTTCAACACGGTTGTATCCGGCATATTCAGTCAGCCTTTTACTTATTTTCAATGCAGTCATATTTGAATACCTGTCGAAAATAAGTTCGTTTGCATTTTGCGATATGTTATCAGAATCGAATAATTCAACATTCATGTCCGCTGATTTAAAATAATTCTCCGAGTCAAATACAATTTCTGTTTCCTCATCATTACTCAATTCGATTAATTCTCCACTGTCCTCAAAAACACTCGCCTCAAAGCTGCTGTCGATCTGAAAATCAATATTCTTAATATTTAATAGTAAGGTCAGATCAGGATTGATCTCGTACGATTGATATTCGATGTGCCTGCAGATCCTTCCCTTGATCCCCCAGAATGTCATGAAGATATCTTCCCTGCTTTCGATAGGAAGCCAATAAACGGAGTGGAACAATCCTTTATTTGATTCAACAATAAAATCTTCATCTATCGAGATAAGGCTGCCCATGAATTTATTCTGTTTTCTCAAATCGGCCAGGTCTGCATCCTTGATCTTCGCCGACTCATTGAACCTGTAACGGGAATTGACTATATGCTTCTCTGCATCATCGATCCTGAAAATGCCGATTACCCCTGGTATATCACTGTATTTCGGGGATACACTCAGCTCAATAACCTTTCTTCCGTTAACCGTGATCTCACCGGTTTTCTTATAATTATATAGAGAATCTGCTCCTGCAGCAAAAGGAAAAACAGGCCATGTGTTTTCAATTCCGTGAGCCCTCAACCTTTCACTAACCTTTGACTCTACAAGGCTTTCATCATAGGTATACCGCATTGGATCGGGAAGCGGAAATTTACCTAAAAGGCCTCTACCTGTTTCTACGTCATAATACTTTGACTTGAATACCGATGTATCATTACTAAACAATTCTGCTTTGTAACTACGATGTGCTTTTACGGAAATTCTTATTGAATCCGGTTTAATCCAAAATCCTTCGAAGAAATACTCTTCCAGATATGGAATGGTTGTAATATTGAGAAAATTATGCCCCAAATAACTGAAGACTTTTACTTTTCCCGAAAAAGATAAGGAATTGATATTATGATATAATATACCTCCATTAACCTGAACATCCCAGACTAAATCCGCAGTTGTATTCTGTCCCCGAACCAGACTGGAACTGAGTATAAACGTGAATGTCAATATTGTAATTTTGACAAAATGATACCTGTAGAACATCTGTATGTTAATACTTAATTGCTCCAGTTTTAGTTTTTATTCGTACCGGAGTGAATCGACCGGATTGGTTCTCACTGCTTTTATTGTCTGGGAAGTAACCGCAATAACAGCTGATGCAATTGAGACTATCGCAGCGATAAGATAAACTGCCGGATCGATATCCGTAATAAACAGCAATCCTAATTCAAGCACCTTTTTCCAACCGATGAAGATCAGAATTGAAGCAATACTATAAGAAATGACCACAAGGATGACGAATTCTCTGATAAGCACCCATATAGAACTGAAATTAGTAGCGCCGAGTACTTTCCTGATCCCTACTTCCTTTGTACGTTTTTCGACAAGATAAGAAGATACACCGAGAAGCCCCAGAACAGAGAACAGCATTGCCGTAAAACCGATTACGTTAATGAGTCCGACAACCGAATCGGCCACACCGAAAAATCCCCTGAAATACTCTTCCATTGTGAAGGCCTCGAAAGGAACATTCGGGACCATATCTGTCCATGACTTTTTCATACTGTCTTTAAGCTTACTAAAATCAGTTCCGGCTGAAAATTTCATTACCAGGCAGTTCAGATTGTCACTGCCAAGGTATAATACCGAGTTCGGTATCTCGAATACGATATCAGTGAATATGAAATCATCAGCAACTCCGATAATTGTACCGACTTTTCCATGAAACTCAAGCTGCTTTCCCAGAGGATTCGTCCATTTCAGCTTTTCTGCCGCCGATTTATTAATTATGAAGCTGTTTTCATCTCCCCTCTCTCTGACAAAACTCCTGCCCTCCAGAATCTCGATTTCCATCACCTCTATAAAATCATAGTCCACAGAATATGCATTTAGCGAAATCGCATTGTCTTCATTATTCTCCGGGATCGCCTCAACTTTTGGTGCCCATATAAACGGCACCTCACCACATGCTGATGAATGTAAGATACCCGGATTCTTTGAGAGTTCACTGTTGATAGCATTATAATCTGTCCTTATCTCTGATGCTATCCGCACGAAGGCAACATTTTCCCTGTTATATCCGAAATCCGATCTGAAAATCTCACCAGCCTGGTTTCGCATTACACCTGCAATCAGTATAAATAATATCGAGAATGAAAACTGCAGAATAATCATCAACTTTCTTCCCCTTCCTTTGTTCCTTGCAGTAGAGGTCTTACCTCCGATCACATCTACCGGCTGAAATTTTGATAATACCAGCGCCGGGTAGTACCCTGAAAAAAATCCGACTATTAAAGCTGCACCCAGCAGGTATTTCAGCATGAAGGGATAGTTTATTATAGAATTTGACTGGTTCGAGATCATTCCGATATTGGATATACCACCGAGTAATGAGGTTATCAACGGCTGAATCGTTTCATAAATCAATATCGAGAAAGGTATTGCTATCAGGGACATTAATAGCGATTCTCCTATGAACTGCCTGAAAAGCTGTCCTCTTCGTGCGCCGACGACCTTTCTTAATCCAATCTCTTTTGTCCGGTACATATATCGGGCGATAGAGAGATTTATGAAATTGATACTTACTATGACCAGAAGAAGACTTCCCATAATAATCGTTACATACACGATTCCCGCGGGAGATGGATTTATTATCGATTCGATCTCTCCACCATGGAGCCTGAAATCAAGGAACGGGAAAAGGTACAGTTTATTAGGCATATCCTGAACTTCATTATTATATCTTGCTCTTAGAGAACCAAGTTTAGATTCGAAATCCTTTCTTTCTGTGTTTTCTGAGAGCATAACCATTGAAAAAACCTTCCTTTGATCCCAATTTTGCATTCCACCGGTTATTGAACGCGCCGCTTCTATTGGCACCAGGAATTCATAGCGTATTGAGGTAGTTCTCGGAAAATCTTCTGCTACTCCGGTTACTGTTAGATTCAGGTCATTTCCAATTGTAATAACTTTCCCGAGCGGATCTTCATCACCAAAATATTTGATAACCATTTTTTCATTCAGAACAATAGAATGCGGTTGTGAAAACACTGAACCGGGATTGCCGTTAATAAGCTTGAAATTGAAAAAGTCAAAGAAATTCTGATCGACAAACAAGACTCCACTTTCATAGAAACTGTTCTCTTTTCTTGAAAGTGTAACCCTGCCTGCAGGCATGATCCTCATACCTGCTTCCGCTTCCGGGTATTCATCGAGAATGGCAGGTAAAAGTGGTACAGGAGTAAATGCATTGTGTTCTTCAACTTCCGTTTCAGATGGCAGTACCTGGACAACTCCGTACATTCTGTCAGCATTTTTGTGGAAGTTATCCGAGTTGAGTTTCGTTGCACCTGACATAGCAAAAAAAATAAAACCCGCCATACCTGCTGCAAGTCCAATTATATTAATGATTGAAAATGACTTCTGCCTTTTCATATTTCTCAGGGCAACTTTCAGGTAGTTTTTAATCATTATCATGCTCCCATAAATCGAGTTATACAGGAAAACCGGGAAAGACAATACAACCTGGATCCAGTACCATATGACTGCAGAAGCTTCTCCCCTATTCTCTGCGATCCTATTATACTGCTCCTCATAATCCCCGAGAGCGCCGAACTCTTCAGACGTCAGCAGTAAAAAATCAAGCAGATTTTCAGCTATCTTTGGAGGTTTAGTCTTTGTCGATCCCATTTTATTCATACTATTTTAAGGTTATTGGAGGTACTTCAGTCCATAATGCAGAATTAAGTTCTTTAATTCTGGCGAGAGCTTCTTTGCCCTTAGGTGTAAGTCTGAAAAATACTTTGGGACGCCCGCCTCTTTCAGAAGTTGTCTCCCCCTCCTGACGCGAGATAAGCCCCTTATTAAATAGCTGATTCAACGGAGTATAGATCGATCCGAACAACCAATTCACACCTATTGAATCCTCGAGTTCATCCCTGATTGTAATACCATAGGCATTCTCCCTTAGCTTCCATATGGCCAGGAGAATGAGTTCTTCTTTTCTTGATAGGAGTTCCATTTATATCCCGGAGTTTGAATAAGACAACTGAGTTTAATTATTATTCGTTTTGTGAATTACATAAGTATACGCTTTGTGAATAACTAAGTTTCAAACGTTTTTCACAAAACGAATAATAATTAAACTGATGAGGGCTTTTTCAACCTTGTACTTTCTTCTGAGATCTTGTTATCGTGAGAATCCAAGTTACAAATATATTTATTCCGGTCAGAATAATATATAGGAGGGTATAGTCTAAAATATCGACATTTTGACATTCTATAGCAATTCTGGATATTTCAAAGCGGGAGGTTCAGTTTTTTCGGGCTTTATGAAGTCCGTCAGGCTGATAAATAATCAAACTGTTTATGCGATCGTTTTCATCTCTGCTTACCCTGACCTTTAAACCCGACCGCATAGTAAAGAACAGATTATCGCTGACAAATGTTATTTCTTCCTTTGGTCTGCCTGTAAGTTCAAAATACAAACTGCCGTTTTCGTATGTAATAGAAATATTACTTTCTTGATCCAGGGTATATAATCCTTCCAGCATCTCTCGTTCTGACTTACTTGGTACTGGAAGCGGTTTATCAGCGTGAGGTCCAGCTTCGATGATCTTTCTAACAAGCATTCCGAACTGAGCGGGATAAACGTAATTGCCCCTTTCGAATGAGTTCACCCTGTGGACTATGACCATATCAAAATCAGGTATTACAAGGATATACTGGCCGTATGCCCCTCGGGCAGAATACGTTCCTTCCGGAAGGCTCACAATAGGGAAATGCGGGAACCGGTTGTTATCCTTGGCCGCCCACCACATATATCCGTAACCATCTCTTCGGTATACAGTAGCATCAGAGCTATAAGCTGTTGTCTCTTTTATCCATTCAGGAGGAATCACCTGTATATCGTCCCAAATCCCCTTACGAAGAAAAAGCAGTCCGAATCTTGCCATGTCCCTGGCAGAGATCACAAACATGTAAGCCTCATGTATAGAACGATTGGTTTTATAGCTCCTGTCGTCTTCAAGTGAATAATGCTCCATTCCTATCGGACCGGCGATATCTTCTTTCAACGCAAGAAAAATATTTTTTCCGGTAAGATTCTCGAAGATAGTGCCCAGCACATTGAAATCCCAGTTATTATAAAGCCAAAATGTTCCTGGATTCAGTGAATTTCGTTCCGGTTTTAATTCGTGCATTCCGTGTGATTCAGCCTCAGCAGTATGGTAAACACCCGATCTTGCTTTCATACAATCTCTGATGGTTGCTCTTTTCTCCAGATCACTCAAGGGAGGCTCATCGTCGATACCAAGATCCCCCAGTGTTTTGTCCAGATCTATAGTACCATCATTTACATATTTTGCATACAATGCACTCAGAAAACTCTTTCTGACAGAATGGGTCAGAAATTTCCTGTTAACTTCACCAAATTCCGTTAATATTTTACCATTCACAAGAACTACCAAGGCCGCTGTTGAAATTGTACTTGAATATTGCTGAACCGCCTCAAGTTTTTCTGCAGAATACCCAATAGAAGCAGGATCGCCTATATTTTCCCACTCTCTTCCGGGATAATAGTCCTGTGCACACGCATAAGCTGATCCTAATATTATAGCTGCAGAAGAAATGAGCAGATAAAATAATACAAGGTTCTTTTTCATAACATCCCTGTTTTTATTATTTCGAATAAGGTAATATACGGTCAAAAACCATCTAAGTTTATTTAAAGCTTAAAGAGGTGATTACATGAAGCAGGCAGTTGTTTTTATACAACCGCCTGACGTTCAAAGATATTGAAACTAATCTAGGCTGATCTATTCAAAATTCAATGAATCAACCGGATTTGCCTTTGCAGCTTTTAGTACCTGGTAGATTACTGACAGCGCGGCAATTATAAAGACAATCAATGCAGAAAGCATCATATTCCAGATTGTAATGTCTGTTTTATAAACGAATTCATTCAGCCAGTTATTCATTATAAAATATGAAACCGGTAGAGCTAAAAAGCTGGAAACAAAAACGAGGATAATGAATTCCTTTACAACTAGTCCCGTTATTCTTGATGTTGAAGCACCGAGGACTTTCCGGATCCCAATCTCCCTGGTTTTTTGTGATGCAATAAATGAGATCAGGCCCAATAGACCTATCGAGGCAATTGATAATGCAATGACCGAAAATAAGGTAAACAAGCTCCCCATTCTTTTCTGCGAAGAATACAGATTTAAAAACTGATCATCGAGGAATTGATAATTAAAAACAAAATCACTGATATGAGTTTTAACTGTTGATTCTATATATTCGACTGTTCCAGGAATATCGTTACCGGCAATCTTAACTGATAAAATCCTGCCCCATCTCTCAACCGGTACAAAAACAGCAGGAGTTATTTTAAAATCGAACGTTGAAAAATGAAAATCCTTAACAACTCCGATTATAATTGCATCGGAACTGTTTGAAGTTGATATCCTCATTCCTACAGGATTCTCAAGGCCGAGACTATTTACAACAGTTTCATTTACTATTACACTTTTATCTATATCAGTAGAAAACTCTTTTGAAAAGTTCCTGCCGGTTATGATTTCCATACCGTAACTTTCAACATAATCATTATCAACATAGAAATGACTGGTTTGAGGGAGCCTCATTGTCTTACCATTTTCATCAATTACTCTAATTGTACTATTCTCTGATGCCCTGAGAGGGGCTCTGTCGGAAAAAGACGCACTGTAAATATTTCTGTGATTGATTAGTTCTTCTTTAATTACATCGTACTTATCCCTGCTGTTGCTGTCCCAGATGCTGACCGTGATTATATTATTCCTGTCATAACCAAGATCCTTATTCTCTATATATGATAACTGTTTGTATATAACGATCGTAGCTACGATCAGTATTACTGATACAAAGAATTGAAAAACCACAAGGACATTTCTCAAATTTAGACGTTTTCCGGGAGATATGTTTTTAGAGCCGGCTTTAAGGACGTTTACCGGTCGTAATGACGAAAGTAAAAGCGATGGATATGAGCCGGATATTATGCCCAGCAAGAATATCAAACCTGTAAGGCCTGCTAAAGAAAGAGGGTTAGTGAGTACATCTAACGGAATATTTATACCTACAAAGTCTCTGAAGTAAGGATAAATTGTATATACGGCAGTCAATGAAAGGATAAATGCTGTAAAGGTCAGGAATACAGATTCACCCAGAAACTGTTTCATTAGCTCGTTTCGGAGAGCACCAACGGTTTTCCTGATCCCTACCTCCCTTCCCCTTAGCGAAGCCCGGGATGTCGCAAGATTTATATAATTAACACCTGCAATTATAAGGATCAAAAATGCAACTGTGGTGAATAAATAAATATACTTCCGGTCACTGACATTACCGTACCACGAGTTTATTCCGGAATCAAGATGGATATCGGTTACCGGTTGGAGGAAATAACGCCTTACAGTCCTTTCAGGCCCATGGTATTTCTCGACAAGGCGTACAAGTTTGCTCTCAAACTCCTTATACCGAATCCCTTCCTTTAATAATATATAATTATAATAATTCAGAATTCCCCAGCTTGTATCTAGATCACTTCTCAATGAGTACATTGTCCTGAATGAAAGTACAAAATCGAAGTATAGATGAGAATTTTCAGGTACATTTTCACATACTCCGGTGACCGTAATAGCCAATCCCCTGAGACCATGCACAACTTTACCAATGGGATCTTCATCTCCAAATAGTCTTACAGCAAGATCCTTTGTCAGAACCATCGTATGAGAATCTTTTAATGTGTTATTAGGATCACCCTTGACCAACGGAAAAGTAAATATGTTGAAAAACTCTTTATCCGCATATATTCCATTCACAACCACAGAATTTTCTTCATATCTCAGAGCAGATGAAACTCCCTGGAGCCTTAATGCCATTTCGATTTCATGGAATTCATCTGTAAGAACATTGTACATAGCTCCATTAGTTGAAGCAAAATCACTTGATCCTCTGAAATTCCAGGCCTCCCAGTGCTGATTGATCCTGAATATTCTGTCACTTCTTTCATGAAAACCATCATAACTATCTTCAAATTTTACATAAATCATGATAAATATAAAACACGTAATACCTATTGCAAGCCCTGAAATATTGATCAGCGAATACGCTTTCTGTCTACTAAAATTTCTGAGTGTGATTTTGACATAGTTTCTAAACATTGCATAGCTCCGTAAAATTGATGATCTGATAAAATGAGGAATGGATAGAAGAATATAATTATAGAACAGGAGCCTGCCGAGGAACCATCCTTCAGTTTCGATGTAATCATTGAATATCTCAGTAAAATCTCCCAACCTCATACCACCATCATCTCTGAAAAGCCGTTTAATGAACAATCTTGTCAGCAGGGAGGGCTCGCTGAATTTGTCTCTATGATCCATATCCTTCCTCAAGGTCCATAACCGTTACATCCTGCCAGACTGATTCTGCCGTATTCCTTGTCTTTATCAAGGCATTCAAACCGGATTTCGAAAGACGATACAGCCTTTTGCTTCTTCCTCCCCTCTTATTTGTAGAATTACCTAATGATGAAGTAAGAAATCCTTTTTTTTCAAGCCTTTCAAGCGGTACGTATATTGTTCCCAGCCTCCATGCTGTGCCGGTTGTCTCTGTCAGCATTCGCGCTATCGTTACTCCGTAGGCGTTGTCCTGCAACCTCCATACCGCAAGTAACACCATTTCTTCAGCCCTTGATAACAATCTCACTTCAATGCCCCCTTTCTTATTTGTCTTACAAATTTGTAACAAATCATATATCTGACATACGTCAGACAAATATATTTGTTTCAAAATTGAGTTATGCTGCACTCTGAGGAAAATAAAAAAGCCGGATAGACTTTATCCGGCTTTGATTACGCAAATTGCTTTTCAATTATTTAAGTTCTTTTATCAGAGGATCCTCTCTTATAACGAAAGTCCGGGTATAAGGAACACCCCTAAAGGTCATTTTCACATTATACACGCCGGGTTCTGCTGTTCTGCCGGAGAGTCCGCTTCCGAAAAACCTCCTGTCAGTCATTATTCCGCGGAATTCACGCGACATTGTTGAACGGATCCTATTGAATTCATCGACGGTCCCTGCTTTCTGGAATTCATCATATAGATCATCAAGCTTATTCTTAAGGTCTTCTATCTTTAATACTCTCCTCAGCCGGCCAAAGATGACATCCATCCTTTCTCTGAACCTTGTGATTTCCTCTTCAGTTGGGTCGAATCGCATATTCCACCTGTACCTGTTGATGCCTGTTTCGGCATCTAGACTTCCTTTACTGATATTATCTCCATTCAGGTCTGTAATCTCTATATCGATCTTCTCATTACCGGAATTTTTTATATAAAAGTTCACGGTTGCCGAATTTCTGATCGGTGTTGGTGAATTTGATGGCGGTATCTGCGTCATCGACAGAGGATTCTGGCCGATAAACAACTGATGTCCTCTTGTTGCTCCCCGGCTGATACCCTGCCATATCGTTGATACAGGATTGTTGAACAAATGAAATTCTTTATTAAGTATATCATCTGTAACCTGCTGCAACGGTGTTATATCATCCAGAATATACATGCTTCTTCCGTGTGTACCGGCAATAAGATCATTATCCCTCGGATGGATCAGGAGATCGTGAACTGCGACTGTGGGCATACCGTTCATAATCCTGTTCCAGGTTGTTCCTCCGTCGATCGAAGCATAAGCTGTAAACTCAGTACCAAGGAATAAAAGGTTTTTATTTTTATGGTCTTCCCGGATTACATAGCAGACTTCATGGTCAGGAAGGTTTCCCTTGATACTCTGCCATGTCAGTCCCATGTCAGTTGTTTTGAACACAAACGGTTCAAAGACATCACTTCTATGACCGTCAATCGTTACGTAGCAGATATTCTCATCAAAATGTGAAGCCTCCACACGGCTTATATACAGTTCACGGGGTATACCCCGAATATATTTGCCAACTTCTGTCCATGTATCTCCGTCATCTGTTGTTACATGTATGTTACCGTCATCCGTTCCTGCCCAGATCACACCCGGTTTCACACTTGATTCCGACAAAGCTACAATTGTACAATGCGTCTCAGCTCTTGTTACATCTCTGGTGAGACCTCCACTCTCCCTGTTGGTCTTTACAGGATTCTGGGTGGAAAGATCAGGGCTGATGATCTTCCAGTGATCTCCCCTGTCAACACTTTTAAACAGGAAATTTGCTCCGTAATACAGTGTATGCGGATTATAGTGCGAAATGAAGAACGGTGTATTCCAATTCATTCTAACTACAGGCCTGTCAGGATCTGTTTGTTTCGGTACCTTATCAAACCAGTTGATAGTGTTACTGCTATCAGGTTGTATCCTGACTGAATTCTGTCTGAATAAAGCATGATTTCTTCTTATAGCGCCACCCTGACTCTCCGAATAAAAAGTTGTCCAGTCGGTTGGATCTGACGCGCTGAAGAATCCGTCCCCACTGTGAAATTTGAACCAGTGATCGTTTAATATTCCGTTAAAATCACGGCTGTTACTCGGTGCTCCCCAAATCCCGTTATCCTGGAGGCCGCAGTAAACGTAATATGGATCGCGCATATCAGCTGATATATTATAAATCTGACCGATCGCATAATTATTGAAGAAGTTGTATTTTTTACCATGGTCATGCGTGATCGATACACCCTTGTCATTACCAACATAATACCTGTCAGTATGATGGGGATCGAGCCACATAACATGAAAATCACCGGCAATACCCGGCATACCGGTCTTAAATGTATTTCCGCCATCCTCCGATACCTGTGCGCTTCCACCCATAGCATATACCCTGCTGTCATCGAGCGGATTAATAAAAATCTGGCTGTAATAGAATGGACGATTGTTGTACCTGTTCACAAATTTCCATGACCATCCGCCGTTTTCCGAACGATAAATACCGGTTCCGGGTTTATTCAAGTCATAAAAATCATGGTCGTTCCTCGTAGGTTGGAAGCCATGTTCAATTATCGCCATTACTGTTTCTGGATCACTACGGTATATAGATATTCCGATCCTGCCGATATCACCGGAAGGAATACCTTCTGTCAGTTTAGTCCAGGTTCTCCCACCATCAGTGGATTTAAAAATCCCTCCGTTCGGGCCACCGCTGTCAAACCTGTATGGTCTTCTAAGCCTTTGCCAGAATGCAGTATACAATATTTCTGGTTTGGTCGGATGCATTTTAATGTCAGTACAGCCTGTTTTACCGTCATCAGGCAGACCGCCTCCAAGCTTTGTCCAAGTCCTGCCCCCGTTAGTTGTTTTATATAAACCTCTCTCACCAGAATATCCCCATAGATGTCCCTGAGAAGCAACATATGCGATGTCTGGATCATCCGGGTGAATAGTGATCTTGGCTATATGATGAGAATCTTTCAATCCAACATTGATAAACGTCTTACCCCCGTCTGTCGAGCGGTAAACACCGTCTCCCCATCCGACACTGTTTCGAACATTAGCTTCACCTGTACCAATCCAGATAATGTCTGGATCTTTCTGAAATAATGCAATAGCGCCTATGGAACCGGCACCATAAGTGTCGAATATCGGTTCCCAGGTAGTTCCGGCGTTCACTGATTTCCAGACACCGCCTGATGCCGAGGCTACCAAAACATGCCTGTAGTCATCATCGAGAGCCTGTATATCTGTTACCCTTCCGCTCATGTTAGCCGGACCGATACTGCGCCATTTCAAATCCTTAAAGAGTTCTGCCTGCCGGGCCTGTGCGAATACTGAACCGCAGATCAGAATAGTGAACAGTATTATTAAAGACTGTCTGATAAACCTACTTGAACTGAACATATGTCCTCCCGGTTTTTATTCGGACTATTCTTTTATTATTTCATACAGGAATAACTCAACTAACTAATGATAAAGAAGTGTTATTTAGCGATGCAATTGCGGTACTAAAATATAATACAGTATATATAATATTCCAATTCAAATCGAAAATATAAACATACGACATTTTTCCATTTATGTCGGTATTATTATTACTTTGTCTTTTAAAAAAGCTATTACTTAACTATTTTATTCTTGAAAGACATCAAGAAATAGAATTGACTCTAATGATACAGGACGAACGAATAAAATTCCTTAATGATTACCCGGTAAACAATGCCGGAGTATATGTGGTTTATTGGATGCAGGCTTCACAAAGGACACATTATAACCATGCATTAGAATATGCTGTCCTTACGGCAAATGAGCAGGAGAAGCCCCTGATAGTCTTTTTCGGATTGACTGATAAGTTTCCTGAAGCAAATCTAAGACATTATACCTTTATGATTGAAGGACTTCAGGATGTTAAGTCAAAACTCAGTCACAGAGGGATTAAACTCATTGTCAGGATCACTGATCCAGCAGAAGGAATTATATCAATTTCGAAGAATGCCTCAATCGTAGTAACAGACAGAGGGTATTTAAGGATTCAAAAACATTGGAGGAAGAAAGCTTCTGAATTGATTCATTGTCCTTTGATACAGGTTGAATCGGATGTAATAGTTCCTGTACAAACAGCAAGCCCTAAGGAAGAATACTCGGCAGGTACTTTCCGACCAAAGATGCACAGACACGTAGAAGAATATCTTGTTCCGGTAAAAAAAAATATCCCTGTGAATAATTCCCTGGAGGTGGATTTGGATTCAATAGATATTTTAAATATTCGATCAATATCGGAAAATCTGAATATATCCTCAGGTATCAAACCATCTGAATATTACAGTGGGGGAGAAAATCAAGCTGAAAAACACCTTGACCTGTTTCTTGGTAGTAAGATTAATAAATACAATGATTACCGGAACGATCCAAACAGTAATACCCTTTCAAACCTCAGTCCCTACCTCCATTTCGGACAGATATCTCCACTATATATCGCGATCAGGATCGCAGGAGTTCAGGCAGATAATGAAAGCAAAGCATCTTTTATCGATGAATTGATCGTGCGGCGTGAACTAAGCATTAATTTCACCTTTTATAATAAGGAATATGATACTTTTGAAAGTCTACCAGATTGGGCAAAAAAGTCACTGAATGTGCACAAAAGCGATCCCAGAGAGTATCTATACAAATTCGAACAGTTTGAAAATGGTGAAACACATGATCCATATTGGAATGCAGCTCAGAAAGAGATGATGATCACTGGAAAAATGCACGGATACATGAGGATGTACTGGGGAAAAAAGATCCTTGAATGGAGCAGTACTCCCGAAGAGGCATTCAGGACCGCTCTTATATTGAACAATAAATACGAAATTGACGGAAGAGATCCTAATAGTTTTGCCGGAGTAGCTTGGTGTTTCGGTAAGCACGACCGGCCGTGGGCAGAGAGACCGGTATTCGGGAAGATCAGATACATGAATGCAAATGGATTAAAAAGAAAATTCGATGCTGATCATTATGTACGAAGAATTAATGAATTAACCTGATCTAATTAACCAAATTTGTCAAGTTCATCAAAATTCAAGGTAGCGAAATAGTCTTCTACAGTTTCCGGACGACGTATCATCATTACTTCTCCATTAGTTCTCAGTAAGAGCTCAGATGATCTTAATTTCCCATTATAATTATATCCCATGGAATGACCATGAGCACCAGTATCATGTATAATTAATAAATCATTCTTTTCAAGTTCAGGAAGATATCTGTCTATAGCGAACTTATCACTGTTTTCACACAAGGAGCCTGTTACGTCATACTTGATTTTTGAATTGATATTCTCTTTTCCGGGTACAGTAATATGATGATATGCACCATACAGCCCCGGCCGCATCAGATCTGCCATCGATGAGTCAAGTCCTGCATAATTTTTGTATGTTCTCTTAATGTGGAGCACTTTTGAAACAATACAGCCGTTAGGACCTGTTATGAACCTTCCGCTTTCCATGAATATCTTTAACGGCGGATGGCCGTTCTCAATAATGATATTCTCATATTGCTCTTTTATTCCATCTCCTATCTCCTGAATATTGACAGAAATATCTTCAGGTTTGTACGGAATCCCTATCCCCCCACCCAGGTTGATAAACTCGAACCGGATCCCTGTTTTCCCGGATATTTCTACGACAACCTCAAACAGGATCCTTGCCGTATTTATTATGAATTCCTGATCCAGTTCATTCGAGGCAACCATTGCATGGATGCCGAATCTTTTCACTCCCAGTTCCCGGCATTTCGCGTAACCCTCAAAAAGCTGGTCCTCCCTGAATCCGAATTTCGATTCTTTTGGATTGCCTATAATCTTATCATCATGTGATATCGAACCGGGATTATATCTGAGGCATATCAGGTCAGGTATACCCGCATGTTCTTCAAGGAATGGTATATGGGAAATATCATCGAGATTGATCACAGCTCCTAATTCTTTTGCTTTTATATACTCCGTGGATGTCGTGTCATTACTGGTGAACATGATCTCCTCGCCGGTGATACCAGTTCTTTCTGCAAGAATAAGCTCTGACATAGAGCTGCAGTCTGCTCCGAAGCCGATTCGGTTCAATAACTTCAGGATAAACGGATTGGGCGTCGCCTTGACCGGAAAGAATTCCTTGAAGCCGCTATTCCATGAGAAGGCATTTTTCAGAGATTCAGCAGTTTCCAGCAGCCCCTTTTCAGAGTATATATGGAAAGGTGTCTGGAATTGTTTTACAATTTCTTGAAGTTTATCATAGGTAAAAGGAAGGAATTTCTCGGGCATTTACATCTCATCATTTTTCAGGATTAAATATACAGTTCTAAAATATACCGTCTAATTCCGAAAAAATAAAGCTAAAATTGGTAGAAGAGAGTAATAAATCAATTATTACTTTAAAACTTCCCGCTTTCATATTTCAATGGTTATTCATATCTCAACGACTTTACCGGATCACTATTTGCAGCCTTAACAACCTGGTATCCGACAGTCAACATCGCTATAATGAGAGTCAAAAGACCTGCCCCCAAAAATGTGGTAATAGAGATTCCGGTCCGGTAGGCAAAATTATTAAGCCAGTTATTCATTATGAAATATGTTACTGGGAAAGCAAGCATCACTGCCATAACAACCAGTTTTATGAAATCCCGGGAAAGCAGATACATTATACTCCACATTGAAGCCCCTATCGATTTCCTGATTCCTATCTCCTTCGTTCTCTGCTCGGATATGAATGCCGCCAGACCGAGAAGTCCTAAGCATCCGATTGCAATGGCAAGCATTGAAAACACCGAGGTTATCTGTCCAGTTTTGGTTTCGGAGCTATACCAGTTCTCCATATCCTGGTCCATGAAAGTGTAATTGAATGGAGCTCTGCCTGTCAGGTCGTCCCAGACATTCCTGATATATGAGATAGTATCCCGGATATCTTCAGATCTAACTCTTATGGCAAAGTATGAAGCCCTTCTATCCCGGGTATTAAAAATGACTAACGGGCCGATATCCCTGTGCAGTGATCTGAAATTGAAATCTTTCAAAACACCAATGATCGTAATCGGATAGCGGAAACCTTGAAATTTTTTCCCGATAGGATCACTTATCCCAAGCACCCTGACAGCAGTCTCATTAAGCAGAACAGCTGATGAATCTGTAGCATATCTTGTATCGAAACTCCTACCCTGGATCACATCAAACCCAATAGTTTCTACGAAATCAAATCCGATACTCGTATTATACATAGAAGCCGAATTTCCAGTTTCCATTAAGATAAAATGAGC
Organism: bacterium; assembly: GCA_028278455.1. Taxonomy (GTDB): domain Bacteria; phylum SM23-31; class SM23-31; order SM23-31; family SM23-31; genus JANQEH01. Next base: position 48,040 of record JANQEH010000153.1, on the reverse strand, counting down.
TGTATGAGTTGCCTGGGTGGGATACTGACCGCTTCCTCCGATATTTATTACCGATGAGTTTTTCAACAATTCCTCTTTGAAAACCGGGATCCGATCCCCAATACTATCACCATTGCTGAGTATCAGTACCTGTTCCTCATTGAATCCTGGATCCTTTTTGAGCATGAAATCGATTTGATTGCCGATAATCATTGTTCCGGCTATTAGTGAAATAGAAGACGCGAATTGAAAGACTACAAGACAGTTTCTCACTATCCGGCTTCCCGATCCCTGTCTGGAATTATCTTTGAGAACTGAGACAGGATCAAACGACGAAAGAAAAAATGCAGGATAACTTCCCGAGACAAGTCCAAGAACTATAGTAAAAGCAATAATACCCGGTATTATATAAATATTAGAGAAATATTTCAGCTCAAGTACGGTGCCCGTAAATTCGCTAAAGACCGGAAGCAGCAGTTCTGCGGCAATAAGAGCAATTATCAACGAGACTGCGCACATGAATACCGATTCAAAAATGAATTGTGTAATCAGTTGTTTTCTGAATGATCCCAGTGCCTTCCTAACTCCAATTTCTCTTGCCCTGTTCACTGACCTGGCAGTCGAGAGATTCATGAAATTGATGCTGGCTATTACCAGGATAAATACAGCTATAATTGAAAAAATATATACATATGTGATATTTCCATTGGCCTCGAGTTCATGCTCTATCATTGATTTGAGGTGTATATCCTTTAATGGTTGGAGATAGAAATTGTAAGCGTTGCCGGCTGCGAGATAATCTGCAAAGGTTGTTGTGCCGTCCTCCACTATTAAAGGAGCAATATATCTGTTTACAATAACATCATTGAACTTGGCTTCGACAATTTCCGGATCGCACCCATCCTGAAGCAATAAATAATTAAAAACCTGCCAGTAACCCCATTGTGGATTTTCACTCACTCTTGTTGAATTATAAGAAAGCAGAAAATCACAATGAAAATGCGATTGTTTCGGTATCTCTTTCATTACACCTGTTATGACATGCGGAATATTGTCTGCCCACCGGTTTCTCACCAGCATGGTTTTTCCCAGAGGATCTTCATCCCCGAAATACTTCCCGGCAGCCTTTTCAGTTAACACAATCGAAAATTTATCCCGTAGTGCGGTTCCCGGATCTCCTGCTAAAAACGGTACCGGGAAGAAATCGAAAAAGTTTTCTTCACCATAAAGGACCTTGTCCTCAATGTATTTGAACTCATCATAGCTAATTTGTGTCTCACCCATTTCATTCAGGATCCTGGTTGCCTGAACAACTTCAGGCAGATCACGCTCGACGTCATCTGCCAGTCCCGTTGCTGTCCACCCCCAATGACGAGTCCGGTCGGGATATTTCCGCTCCAGCACCACTCTATAAATACTGTCGGCTTTTTCAGGGAATCTGTCATAAGACAGTTCATACATTACAAAAAGAGATATCAAAAGGCACGATATTATTCCGGAAGAGAGCCCAAAAATGTTTATAATTGTAAAACTCTTGTTTTTCTTAATATTCCTGAGTGTTATTTTCAGGTAGTTTGCAAACATTATTACTCCTTTAGAAATTGAAAATCTGAAATATTCTGTCAATGTCTGAAATGTATGGCTCCAGAACCAAAAGCCTGCACTGAATCTGCCTTTTTCTGATGCTATTGCCTTGTAAGATTCTTCAAAATCCCCACTAATCGAATGTTTTTTGTCATAATATGACATTTTTTGAAGAAGCCACCGTGCGAGGAAGGGAGGTTTAAAACGCTTCTTCATATTATTTCAATCCTGGTTTCAAGTCGGGCATATCCTGCCAAATAGTCTCATGCATCTCTTTGGTTTCCATTAAGGCCTTTTTACCCGATACTGTAATGGTGTAGATAGTTTTGCTTTTGCCGCCTCTCTCAGGCGTCGGCTCCCCTTTTATTGATTCTACATACCCTTTGCGGATCAAGTATTCCAGAGAATTGTAAAGAGTGCCATATACTATGTTCTTCCGCGATATCTCGATCACTTTATCCCTGATAGGAACACCATGAGCGCTTCCGCCAAGTTTCCAGATAGCTGCGAGGATCATTTCTTCTTTGAATGTCAACACACCCATTTTGATCACCTGTATTATTATCGATAAAGTCGATTTTTTATATAATAAACGATATTATCGATATTATGTTTCAGTTTTTCAATAAGTTTTAGATATAACTCACAATATCACAGATAAAGAATTCAGAATCAGATATCCTTTCTTTCAGGACACCTCAGCATCCTGTCAGATATTCAAGATCGGCTCCAGTCCATTCATGTCATTTCAATTTCGCTACCGGCGGAGATGAAATCTCAATATTGAATAACTGTATACACTTTCCTAATTGAGTTATATCGCAACTTCTATATTTTTGAACAACTATGATCAGGACTCCCCAACAACCTGGTAAGCCTGGAGAGGTGTAAGAATATCCGGGAATTTATTCAGGAGCTTTTTTCGGACTTCAAAACAGAAATGGCAAGCATCAGCGTACTTCTTTTCAGGTGTTATATTGTATTTCTTTGCCAGTTCAAGGGGCCCACCTTTTACAAGCGGTCCTATGACCTGATGATTTTCGGGAATATATCCGGCACAAATATCCTCCAGAGGTTCGTCGAACATATTACCGATAGAAATCCCCTGACAGATATGCAGGTTTCCAAAAGGATCGACATGTAGCCTATCGGGATTTATGAAATCTTCATGGGGACAATTGGTAAATACTTCGAACGGTTTGAATTCTGCATACTGGATCAGGTTTTCTGAGGCTCTTCCCCTGTACATAACCATACTCTCTCCCGCAGGCAGCTTACCAACCACCTTTCCCGAGTCTGTATTCTCGGGTTGAGCAATTTTTATATACCCGATCGGGATTCCAAGTTCATCTGCCGCCAGCCGTGTATTTTGTGCAAATTCTTCGAGCGATTTATCCCAATGATAGATATCACTGCTTATAGTAAGGTCGCTGATCCTGCCTTTCAACGGTCTCAGCCATTCCATTGCATCTTCTTTTCCGGTAGCCCAGTATCCATTTGTGACCAGCCCTGCAGTAAATCCTAATTCTACTGCCTTTATAATACTTCGCAGTAACACTGCATAATAAATAAACGGTTCTCCGCCTTCAAAATAAATTGAATTGATACTACCGGTATCTTTTGCCTGATTAAGGATATCGTCTATCTTATTTATAGTCATTGTACCGCTCTGCCCTGGGCTTCCCCAGATAAAGCAGTGGTCACATTCATTAGTGCATTTGAAAGTCAGTAGAAGATGTAGACCTGTTAGTTTCATATTCATTCCTCGTTCAATAATTGCCTTTATCTGGCGTTCTTTTCGAGAAGCTCTTCAATTTTATTGTCCGGATAACTAAGGAGTTTTCCAAATTCAACTGCGATTGCTCTCCTGTTTTTACCGGTATAACTTCTGCTATCAGATAATTGCTTTTTCCTTTTTTTCAATGCTTTATAGTTCTTCAGTGTATTGCCCGTATATATCAGAAGCACATGTTTACCTTCGCAAACGTCTTCAGGAAACAGGTCTGTCACCAGAAAATCCGTTTCCCGGTACAGTTTCACACCGTTTCTTTCAGCGATCTTTTCAGCTTCATCAATAAGACCATCCATATCGACAGGTATCAACGGAGAACTCAATGCAAGGTTCTTTATCCCAAGTCCAACAACTTCAGAGAAACCTCCGATCACGCCGAGGTTATACGACCGCTGATCGATATCAATTTCGGCCCGATCCGAGCAGGCCGAACAGATGATTATAACGCTAAAAAAAACAAGTGTTTTTGCTCTCATAAAAACCTCAACAGGTAACAGATTGCATCCACTTATAATTCCTCCTGCGAAGAGGGATTCAGTCCTTACTTTCCCATGGAGAGGAAGATTCCTTCAAAACTCACCTCTTAATATGGAGACTCACTTAAAATTTTCCCTTATAGAGATCTATTTTTAATCCCCATTGATTGAAGGTTCCAGCTAAACTCTCCCTTGAAAGAGAAATTCCTCAAAACTCTCCCCTGGAAGGGGAATTAAGGGGGGGTGTTAGTATTCTTAAATATTAGAATTTAATCTAATTTTATTTTAGAGCCCGGTCATAACAAGTTTTCACCTTAACACTTTCTATTTACTCCGGTATACCACTTTACCATCTATGATAGTTAGAGCTACTTTAGCAGTCAATATCTCTTCCTTTGGAATTGTCATGATATCTTTTGTAAATACTGTAAAATCGGCAAGTTTTCCCGGCTCTATCGTTCCCTTATCATTCTCTTCGAAACCGGCAAAAGCTGCATTTACAGTATAAGATCTGAGAGCCTGCTCTCTTGTCAACCTCTGATCCGGGAAAAACACATTTCCATCAGTCATTTTTCTGGTGACAGACCGATAGAAATTATCGATAGGATCGATACTTTCTACAGGCGGATCCGTTCCGTTTATTACCACCGCTTCAGACTCAAACATAGTCTGGTACAGATAACCCCTTTCCCTTGTTCTTTCAAGGCCAAGTCTTTCAACCACCCATGGAGCATCCGAGGTCGCGAAGATTCCTCTTACAGAAAATATCACTCCAAGCTGCTTAAAACGCGGTAGATCATCGGGATGAATTACCTGGCAATGCTCGATTCTCCACCTGAGATCTGTTTTATCCGGATTTTCTGTGAATTCTTTTTCATATATGTTCAGCAGCTCTCTTGTTGCCCTGTCGCCTATCCCCTGAATTGCCATCTGGAAACCGTGATTGATCGCAAGTTCTGCAGACCGCCTGATATCTTCGACAGGTGTCACATTAAATCCCGATGTCCTCGGCATATCCGTATATGGTTCCAACAGCCAGCCGCCATGAGTTCCAAGAGCTCCGTCAAGTACTTTTTCACCGATCATCCTTACAGTCAGAAATCCATTCCCGTATCCGACCATTCTGTATTCTGAAAGCTTCCCGGCGAGTCTTTCTGCCGGTTCCTGTATTGCAATATATAGCCTGACCGGCAGATTTCCCTCATCTGCCATTTCCTTTAAAAGGTCTATGATTTCAAATGTTTCGCCCATGTCGTGAAACGTTGTGATCCCGTTCTTATACGCATTTTCTGCCGCAACCGCTACATGGCGTCGGAGCTCAGCTTCTACTTCCTCAGCCGGTCTGCTGTTAAAATAATCTGCATAAGCTTCTCTTGCAGGATCCTGGGCGGTTTCTCTCAGCATCCCTGTTGGATTTCCTCTCCATCCCCGGACATACTCGCCCCCTTCAGGATCCGGTGTTTCTTTATTTATACCGATAAGATCCATCGCTTTCCTATTTACAAAAACTCCGTGACCGCTGGTGTGAATCAGCATAACAGGATTATTCGGACTAACACTGCTCAATGCAGTATGAACCGGCAGTCCTTCGATATCCGGCACAGGAGGACTTTCCCATTTATCCTGATGCCATCCTCTTCCTGTAATCCATTCACCCGGTTTTTTCTTTTTGACTTCATCTGAAACCATTGCAACAATTTCATCCCAGGTTTTCGCATATTTCAGGTCAATTCCTGTAAGGGATTCACCCAGACTCATGTAATGACCATGGCAGTCTATCAGGCCCGGAACAGCTAACATTCCTTTGAGGTCGACAACCTCCGTATTTTCTGCGATATAATCTCCAACATCTTCATTGCTGCCCACAAACTCAATTCTTTTCCCTGTCACAGCCACAGCTTCAGACTGGGACATTTCTTCGTTCAAAGTCAGGATTTTACCGTTCCTGAGTACAAGATCCGCAGGTTCCTCTGTTGTCCCACAGGAACTATTCAAAAGTAGTAATATAATCAGGAACGTAAAATTATATAAGTATTTCATTGATAACTCCAATATATACTCAGTCATTAATAATTCTAATAACTGCCCGTGTACGAGAGAATTTATAAAGAACAAGAACTGATATATCTAACCGGAATGAGTTATCAAGAAAATAGATAATAAAGGCAAAAAAAACAATTAAAAACGGTCAAAATACAAAAGGGACGGCAACAAGGCCGCCCCAATTGTGAATTAAGAGAGGATCTTAGAGGAACATTCTAATTCAGGTTTATCTCGAAACCGCTGTATAATATCCTGCCGTAAAGAGGAGCATAGATATAAGCGGCATCTGAATTATCTCTTCTTTTCTGTGTATAATCGAACAGGTTCTTCCCGCCGATGAAGAAATCGAATCTCTTGTTGATCTTCTTTGAGAGTTTAGAGTCAAAAATGAAGTAATCATCTGTTTCTTCTATCACGAGCAGGTCACCATCATCACCCGGTACATGATCGATAAACATGCTGCCGGTATACTTTGTATGGAAATAGAGCTGGACATCTTGCGGGAAATTGACTGTAAAAGAAGCATTCCCGCTCCATTTCGGGCTCCTGGGGATATAATCGCTGTTCTTATAACCGTCATTTGTTGCTACTGTCGGGTAGTTGTCTGCAGTATACCTCGGTTCATCAAGTTTTGCATTAACATAGGTAACATTAAAATCATATTGCAGTTTGGTATTATATGTCATTCCTGCATAGGTCAGATCAAAACCCTGTGTATAGGCTTTACCGAGGTTTACCCATCTGTAGTCGAATCCTGAGGGAACATCGCCGTCATCGGGAGTAATGAATTCGATCTTATCTTCAATATTCGTGTGAAAGATACTCAATCCAATCCTGTAATTAGACTTGTAGTAATCCAAACCTGTCGAGAAACTCGTCGCTCTTTCAGGATCAAGGTCAGCTCCCTTGAAAATCCTGGGTGCCGAGGCACACAAATGCATATCTTCTGCGAATAAATAAGGAACACGGTATCCCATTCCTGCACTGGCACGGAAAGTCAGATTTTCGTTAGGATTCCACCTGAGGGCCAGCCTCGGATTAAGGACTTTCGTATCATATTCTGCACTGGTAAAGCTGTCTTCGGATTTATGATAATCGAACCGCAATCCCGTGACCAGCTCCAGATTCTCCCTGAAATGTATGTCTGCCTGCGCATAAATCCCCAGGTCATTAGCGTTTTTATCGTTTTTAGACCCGTTAATATTCTGCTCCAAATCACTCCTTTTATATTGTATACCGGCAAGAAAATGGCTCTCTGAAGAACCTATCGGCTGTGAATAACGTGAGTCAGCGATATGGAGATATTCCTGGACGATGAACGGTTTGGGATACCATTCTGAACGGAATCCCTCGAATCCGTGAGTATCAAGGTAATTCTGGCCAAGTGCGGTCAATTCAAGGTCATCATCGAGCATACCGCCTTCTATTGCTTTATCCCACGCTGCGCCGTTTGTAGCATTTCTGTAATGGTCAACATATTGATATTCAAAGGCAATCTCTCTTTCATTATCGAATATTTTGTCCAGACCGAAACCCGCTTCATAACGGGTAGTCTTAATATGCTCGGAATCGGGATCGAAAGGATCATCCCAAGTGTCGAGGTTCCCGCCTTTTCTGAATTCATCATTAACTCTACCGATCACCTTGAATGTACTGTTCACGCCAAAAGGATCATAAATAAACACAGTAGCATTTGCGCCCATTTTATCTGAATCGACCCGGTCAGTATAGTTATCTTTTCCTATATCTTTAAAAGATGCAAGTTCTCCTCCGGTCTGATCAATAGCGCCTTCGAAATCTCTCTGGGCAGAAAAGAGGATACCGAATCTGTGAAGCCTTTGGGATCCGCTCATATAGTAATTCTGGGTTCCATGAGATCCGACAGATGATCCAAAGCTGTATTCAGGCAGTACACCCGGTTTTTTTGTAATTATGTTAACAACACCACCAAGTGCATCGCTGCCGTAGAGCGCGGAACCGGCACCCTTGACTACCTCGATCTGCTCGAGCCCGGAAGTCTGGAGCTGCTGCAGACCGTACACTCCTGCCAGTCCGGAGAAGGACGGCATTCCATCTATAAGTACCTGGCTGTAACCGCCTTCGAGGCCTTCCATCCTGAGCATAGAGAAGTTACAGTTTGAACACTGCTCTTCAACCCTGATTCCGGGAAGTGCATCGAGAGCCTGAAAAACAGTCTTTGCTTCTTTTTTCTTGAATTCTGCAGGAGTAATTACCTCTGTTCTGATGGGAACCTCTTTTATCTCGCGTGCCTGACGCGTTCCGGTTACAACTATCTCGTCGAACATGTGGATAGAGTACTCAAGCTCAATATCTCTGTGAAGGATCTGACCTGGTGTCAATTCAATCTCCTGAGAATAATTCTTATAACTTGTATATGTGGCGATCAAGGTATATGTGCCCGCAGGGATTCCTTTGATCTCAAAATTCCCCTCTTTATCAGTTGGTGCTCCATAAGTTGTATTCTTGAGGTATACATTTACTCCAATCAAAGCTTCATGGGTGTCAAGACTTCTCACCTTTCCTACTATCTCGCATCTGTTTCCAGTTTGTGAATAAGCATCATCACTTTGAAAATGGCCAATAAAAATGAAAACTGAAACTGCTACTAATGCCAGAAAGCGGGCATTATTTGCGAAACGTTTGTTTTTTGATAACATCGCGTTGCTCCTTGTGATTGATAAATTGATATTTAATACTCAGTCTATCTGCCTTGTCAGCTGATGGCTTGTGAAAATATTAACAAGCAAGCTTAAAGCACATACAGACAGAATGAACCTGTTGTTTCAAATTTTGCTGTTAGTTGAAATTGGAAATTAAAAGAAAGATTTTAATTTAGCACATCGGGGGTGCGCGGCCGCTCCAGGAAGCGACTATTGTAGAAAATAGAGGCTGACTGTTGTCAGTGTCATTCAATAATGAGGTTTGAAGAAATGAATTAAAAGTAAGACCAAATTGATCAATTGTCCCAAAATTTCTAATGAACTGGCATACAAGGCAGTATCCTATCTTTATAACTTCGGAATTACCAGTTGAGATATAATCTCTTCCGGAATCGATATCCTGATCCAACTCAGCAAAAACATGAATGCATTTACCCTGGAGACTTGAATGAACATCCGAATCCACATTGTGACTTACCGGATGATCCAGCAGGATCCCGAATACTGCGAAGTATATTAGAAAAACCGGAGCAAACAGAGGTATTTTTTTCCTGAATGCGTTGATGTCTACCTCACCTCCTAAAAGATTGAGTTATTTCTAAAGTACCTGAATATAAAATACAAAATAATAATATTAGATTCAAGCATAAACCGTCTTCTGAATAACATACTTCCCGCAATTCCCCTTATACAGATGAGACTTATTTTTATTCAATAAAATCAAAAAAAAGACCGGTACCGGCATCTTTAACAGATAACCTGTACCGGTCAGGATAATAGTATGGCACTATCTAATTCTTCAATCCTCTTTTCTTCAGCAAGGGATCGATCTTCGGTTCTGCTCCCCTGAATTTCAGGTACAATGCCATTGGATCTTCAGTGCCGCCTTTTTCCAGGATATTCTTCCTGAAAGACAATGCGGTAGCCCGGTCAAATATACCGTTTTCCGTGAATGCCTCAAATGCATCAGAATCGAGAACTTCAGCCCAGATATAACTGTAATAACCTGATGAATAGCCTCCTGCGAAAATATGCCTGAAATAAGGTGTCCTGTAACGTGTAATGATCTCGGGTATAAGCCCTATCTTGTTCATGGAATTATTCTCGAAATCCAGAGCATCCATTTCATCGGCTCTCTTAAGAGTGTGCCAGTCCATGTCAAGATAAGATGCGGCAAGGTACTCAACTGTGATGAATCCCTGGTTGAAATGCCCAGCCTTCTTAATCTTTTCTATGAGTTCATCCGGGATAGGCTCACCGGTCTGATAATGTTTTGCATACGTTTTCATCACCGTCGGATCACTCGCCCAGTTTTCCATTATCTGTGATGGCAGTTCCACAAAATCCCTCGGTACAGCAGTACCGGACAGCGACGGATATGTACATTTGGACAGCAAGCCGTGAAGGGCGTGCCCGAATTCATGGAATAATGTTGAGACTTCACCGAAAGTTATCAAAGAAGGTTCATCACCGGTCGGCTTGGAGAAATTCCCGTTATTAGTAATAATAGGATATATCATTTCTCCGTCACTCGAAATGTACTGGTCCCGGTAGCTGTTCATCCAAGCTCCGCCTCTTTTGGTAGTACGCGGGAAATAATCGGTATATAAAATCGCCAGATGTGAACCATCTTCATCCCTGACTTCAAACACCTTAACATCCTCGTGATATTTCGGCAGGTCGAATCTTTCCCTGAATGTAATACCCCAGAGTTTAGTTGCCACATCAAATGCGCCCTGAATCACATTTTCAAGCTTGAAATAAGGTTTCAACTGGCTGTCATCGAGGGCATATTTCTCTTTCTTTACCTTGTCAGCATAGTACCACCAGTCCCAGGACTCAAGCTTGAAATTTCCACCTTCCCTGTCGATCATAGCCTGGAATTCCCGGGCCTCCCTTTTAGACATTGCCAATGCTGGTTCCCATAACTGATCTAGCAGGCCGTATACATTCTCAGGGGCTTTGGCCATATTCTCCTCTAGAACGAAATGTGCATGAGTTTCGTACCCTAAAAGCTGTGCTCTTTCAAATCTCAATGCGGATATCTTTGCGGATATTTCCTTGTTATCAAATTCGTCATTATTATTACCGCGATTGAAGTATGCTTTATAGATCTTTTCACGCAGTTCCCGTTTATCAGAATAAGTAATGAAAGGTATCAGGCTCGGTTTATGAAGTGTGAATACCCATTTGCCGGATTCACCGAGTTCCTCTGCTGTTTCTGCTGCGCCGGTTATAACCGCCTCGGGCAGGCCTGCGAGATCTTCCCGGCTATCAATAACGAGCTTGAAATTGTTATCCTCTTTCTGCACATTGTCGCCGAACTTAACTGTAAGAAGCGAAAGCTCTTCATTTATCTTCCTGAATTTAGCTTTATCTTCCGGATTAAGGTTCGCCCCGCCTCTAACAAAATCCTTATAAGTATCCTCGAGAAGCTTACTTTGCTCAGCATTAAGTCCCAGGCCATCTTTCTGCTCATATACTGTCTTAACCCTTTTAAAGAGGTCAGCATTCAGAGAGATGTCATCACCGTGCATTGACAGCATTGGAGCAATAGTCTCGGCAACTCCCTGCATCGCTTCATTCGTCATCACACCATTAAGGCTGTAGAAGATATTGCTTACTTTAGCCAGAAGTGCGCCACTGTATTCGAGCGCTTCGACAGTATTTTCGAAGGTCGGGACATCACCATTATTGACGATGGCATCGATCTCTTCTTTCTGCTGCCTCATGCCTTCCTCAAATGCAGGCAGATAGTGCTCAGTCCGTATATCATTGAAAGGCGGAACTCCGAATTCTGTAGTAAATTCCGACAGGAACGGATTGCCAATGCTACCTCCCTGGTTACCACATGCTGCGAACATAAGGCACAAAATTGATAATAATAACAATGATTTTACCATTGGTTTTCCCCTTGATGTTAGTGATCAATTAATTGAATTTTTCCGGATCTTCTATAGCAGCTTTAAACAATGCAGAAACAAAGACTAAGTTGAGCAATTTGTATTATACACACTTGTAATATATTAGTCAAGTATTTTGGAGATAATAATTGTCGAGATTAGTCAATAGGAACCTTCATTTCGGCAGAATCTGATGAAATCGACTATTGAAGTTATAATCTTCTACTAAAAATAGAATGAAAGAACAAGCATAACTTTATTTATCCCAAAATTTAATGTCGAAACTTCATTATCAGTCAGTGTTACATATGTAGATTTTGAGAGGTTAGTAGTTTTCCTGTATTCCAATCCAATATTATACTGTGCGGATATGGAAATATCTTCGGTTAGCAGATATTCTGCCCCAATTAGCATATCACCATTTATCGAAAAAACCTTATTTTCATTTGAACCTCCTTCATGTGACAAGTCATTGATAGAACCCAATATCCCTAATCCGAAGCCATAGTAAGGAGAAAGTCGGTCTGAAGAAAAACGGTGCATTTCGATTCCCGTTGAAATTCCTAAAGTTCCAATATACCTGTCTGCTTCATCATTTGATGTCTTATTGTCTGTTTTTTCCTTACTTAAGTCCAGATTGACACTAAAAAACCAGACCACATCATCTTTTGTCCATTTCCTCCATCCTATTCCTCCATCAAATTTCTCAAGCTCAAAGTCTGTAAAACTAAAACAAAGTGCTTTTTTACCACTGAAGCCTTTAAACGAAATATTATCCGAACTTTGTCCCTTAGCTTCACCAACTATTGAGCACAATACAAGTAAAAACAACAACTTCTTCATATATCCTCCAGATTATTTGAAAACTCGAATAAGCTCTGACCAGGTATTATTTTTACGTAAGCACTGTATATTAGTTACTATTATCCTGAATTATTTTCTTATTAAATCCCTGGTATTCTTAACTTTTAATCCCAATATATTTAAGTACTTTAAAACCAGTATAATTTTTATATACAACAATTTCGATTTTATATTATATTATATATATATGAAAATCTGAGCAGGATATGCCTGAATATAAAATATTTCGAAAAAGATGGTTCAAAATTCTTGGACTGGTATTTGTCGCTTTTTTTGCGTCGACATTTGCAACAGCCTTGAAACTCTATACATTTGACGGAGTGATATTTATACCCGAATTCTGGGGTGTCCACCTCCACATGTTCACTAAAGCCATGGCATGGATTCCGATAGGACTGATAATTTACTGGCTGTATTTCAAAATACCTTTGAACAGGGAACAATGGAAGAGGAATCTGCCGATTCATTTAGTTCTTTGCTATGTGATGTCATCAATGCACTTATATATTGACTACTACATTTCAGTTGCTTTAACGAATATGAACGTGTACTATTATTCTACACTTGACGGCCTGTTCAGAACTTATTCCAGGTACAATATACTTATTTACTGGGGTATAATAGGATTCACATCAACGCTTGAGAATTACCGAAAATTCAGGGAAAGAGAAAAAGAAGCTGCCGAACTGGCACTAACAAATTCACGGCTTGAAACACAGCTGGCAAAATCCCAGCTTCAGGCGCTCAAAATGCAGCTCCAGCCCCATTTCCTCTTCAACACCCTGCATACTATCAACTGGCTGATGCTGAAGGATGTCGAAGCTGCCGCATCTACGATAACACTGCTCAGTGATCTCCTGAGGATCTCACTCGAGATGACTGATAAGCAGGAGATAACTCTTAAGGACGAGGTAGAATTTATCCAGAAATATATAGAGATACAAAAAACCAGGTTTAAAGACAGGCTTAATGTAGAGATCGATCTTCAACCGGAAACTCTCGATGCAGCGGTCCCAACCCTGATACTGCAGCCTATAACCGAAAATGCATTTGCTCACGGTATTTCTCCTCATGACCGAAAAGGTGTTATAAAGATCTCTTCACGAATGAACAACGGTTCTCTTGTAATGGAAGTGCACGACAACGGTGACGGGATCGATCCGGAAGTTAAAACTAATGGATCCAACGGGATCGGGCTTTCCAATTCTATGGAAAGACTAAGACAGATCTACTCGAATAACCATAAGTTTGACCTGAAGGATTCATCTCTAGGTGGACTTCTTGTACAGATCGAAATCCCCTACAAAAAATTCGTAGAAACGAAATAATCTTTACGGTCTGCTATAATGTCTATCCAATCACTAATAGTTGACGATGAATTAGCCGCAAGAGAATTAATAAAGAATTATCTTGCCGGAGATGCCAGTTTCATAGTGACAGGTGAAGCAAGCAACGGTATCGATGCGATAAAACAAATCATTAAAAAAAAACCGGACCTTGTATTTCTCGATATTCAGATGCCGGAGATGGACGGCTTCGAAATGATCGAGACGATCGGTCTGGATAACCTGCCTTATATCATCTTCGTAACCGCATATGACCAATACGCCATAAAAGCTTTCGAGATAAACGCTTTGGATTACCTTCTGAAACCGTTCGACAGAAAACGTTTCCTGTCTGCGATTAACCGCGCCAAGGAACATCTTCTATCAAAAAAAACTATCGAGAACCAGATAACAAGCCTATTATCTAATATTAAAAAGGAGACAAAATATCTGAGTAAAATAATGATCCGGACCGGGGGACGGATATTTTTTCTTAATGACGATGATATCAAATGGATTGAGGCGGCCTCAAATTATATAAAGATCTTCTCCGGAAACGACAACTATCTGGTAAAAGATACTCTTGGAAATTTTGAAAAGAAGATAAATCCCGATAAGTTTGTAAGGATACATAGATCCTGTATCATCAATATCGATTTTATCCGGGAAATCCAACCCTGGGATAAGAATAATCACCTTGTAATTCTCGATAATGGGAAGGAACTGAAACTTAGCCGAAGCTATAAAGATAGAATTTTCGATCTTTTCGGTTCCAGGTCTGACTAATAATGTAAATTTCAAAAGTCAGGACAATTTCGCTTCCTGTTTTTCCCAATCTGCAATTGTATATCCCCTCTCATCACTAATTAATGTATATATATTATAAATATGCATATTTTAACTCCAAAGAAAAACGGGTACATGATGAGACTATCAAAAAATCGTATTGTATTTTCTTCAATCCTGTTTCTATCGGCCTTTTCATTCAATTTCTCTGAGAAACAGGAGTTTTCTGCCGATTTTTCGAAACTGACAGGACCTTACCTGGGGCAGAAACCTCCGGGAATGATTCCGGAAGTTTTCGCTCCTGAAATAATTTCAACAGATGGATTTAACGGCAGCTCAGGATTTTCGAAAAAGGGTGATATTTTTATTTTCAGGCTGATCGGTGATTCGGCCAGAGAAATATTCGTCACTCATATGGTAAACGGAAGATGGACTCAACCTGTCCAGGTATCATGGGACAGTAAACACCGGGAAGGTGATTTTGCAATTGCTCCTGACGGTAAGACCCTGTATTTCACATCCAGACGCCCACTTGCAGGAGAAACTGATGAATTTGAAGAGGCTAACATCTGGAAAACCGAGATTACTAAAACCGGGTGGAGTGAGCCTGAAATTATAGTTGACAAGATCAATCTCCGGTACCATGCATCATATGCTACTTTTACCGGAGGCGGTACAATGTGTTTCTTCAGCCGCCGCCCCGGAGGTCTGGGGAAAGCGGATATTTACTTATCAACATTAAAAAACGGAAAATATATAGACGCTATCAATATGGGCAAAGCAATTAATACCGAGTATGAAGAATGGGACCCGTTTATCGCTGCCGATGAGAGTTATATAATATTCAGCTCTACAAAACCGGAAAGTCTTGGCAGAGATGACATGTATATATCTTTCAAATTAAAAGATGATACATGGTCAGAAGCTGTACATATGGGTGATAAGCTGAATTCAAAAAAATCACAGAACAGGCCTTATGTCACCCCGGATGGTAAGTATCTGTTCTTCACAAGTGACAGAACCGGCAACAGGGAAATATACTGGGTTGACGCAAAAATCATCAATACATTCAAACCCGATGAAATCAGATAAAGATTTAAATTTCGGAGCAATAATGAGATTACCTGAAAATCGCAGTTTTTGTATTATAATTGTTGTACTTGTCATACCTTTTCTGAACTTCAACGGTATACAAGATCCTGCTTTCGATTTCACAAAACTGTCCGGCCCCTATCTGGGACAGGATCCTCCTGGAATGGAACCGGAGTTATTTGCTCCGGGAATCATATCCGATGGAAATTCTTCCGGTAGCTCAGTATTCTCCAAAAATGCCGATATGTTCATTTTCAGAAAGTCCGGTAATTACGCAAAAGAAATATTTATTACGAGAACAAATAGCGGCAGGTGGTCTCAGCCTGTTACGGTTCAATGGGATAGCAAATTTCTCGAGAGTGATTTCACTATTTCACCGGATGGCAGGACTATTTATTTTGCTTCCAGACGCCCAGCTACAGGTAAAACCAAACCTTCATCGGAAGCCAGTTTATGGAAGAGTGAACTTGCTGGAGACAAATGGAGTGAACCTGAAATGTTAGGAGGCCATGTAAATACTCAATACCATGAATCCTATCCTTCTGCCGCAAATGACGGAACACTGTACTTTTTCAGCAGAAGGCCGGGAGTAATTGGCAAATCGGATATTTTCATATCGAGAAATGTAAACGGCAAGCACATTGATGCCGCAAATATAGGTGAAATAATAAACACTCTTCATGACGAATGGGATCCTTACATTGCTCCAGATGAAAGTTATCTTATCTTTTGCTCAACCAAGCCCGGAGGTCTAGGAAATGATGATCTGTTTATATCTTTTCGTTCAGCTGAAGGCTCCTGGACAGAACCGGTACATATGGGTAATAAGATAAACTCAGCCGGATGGGATAACAGGCCCAATGTTACATTAGACGGAAAATATTTCTTCTTCACAAGTGACAAGACCGGCACCAGAGAAATATACTGGGTTAGCGCAGAAATTATCCAAGAGTTCAAACCTGACTATATCAGATAGTGAGTATAAAATGAACAAGTACATAATCACTGTATTTCTATTATTTCTGATACTTTTCTTAAATTATTCATGTGTGGAAAGAGCAGGAAATCCTGAAATGACAGGTGATTATTTCGGGTTGGCTAAACCCTTAACGGAGCCGAGAATATTCGCGCCTAAATTCATCTCAACAGGTTTTTCCGAATTTAGTTCAGTGTTTTCAAAAGCCGGTGATGAATTCTATTACTGTATCTCCGGGATACCGTTTACCGCGATTATGTATACAAAAATGGTGAACAATACCTGGTCGGAACCGGCAATAATAAATTTCTCAGGTAAATACTGGGATGGAGACATGATATTATCCCCTGATGAGGACAGGCTGTATTTCTGCTCATTCAGGCCTGTATCAGGACAGGGAGAACCTGAAAATAATGCAGATATCTGGTATGTCAGAAAATCAGGGAATGGATGGTCAGATCCGGTACGACTCGGAAATCACATCAATTCGACCGGAAATGAATTCTATCCTATTTTTGCTGATAACGGAAATATGTACTTCAGTTCATCCCGGCAAGGAGGTCTTGGAGCTTCCGATATTTATTACTGTATTCCGGAAGGATCTGATTTCTCAAATCCGGTCAATCTCGGAGCCCCGGTCAATTCAGAAAATTTTGAAGGAGACCTTTGTATCGCCCCAGACGAAAGCTTCATTATTGTGACCGTATACGGACGTCCGGATTCACACGGTTCAGGAGACCTTTATATATCATTCAGAGATGATACTGGTGGGTGGTCTGAACTGAAAAACATGGGAGAGAAGATCAACTCAAACAGGAATGAACACTGTCCGGTACTTTCCCCGGATGGTAAATATTTTTTCTATTCCAGTGGAAGACTGCATTTTAAAAATTATTCTAATACACGTCTGAAATATAATGACCTTGTAAAGATAAAGACCAGCCCTGGAAATGGTATGGAGGATATCTACTGGGTAAGTACTAAGATTGTTGAAGAATTACGGTAATTTATAATTGGTATGTGAGTAAAGGGGTAAAAATGTATATTAAACATGATAAGTTATTTCTCCGAATCATGCTGGTTTTTGTACTGTGGATTCCCTTGGGATCAATTGCACAGGAAAAAAACAGCAAGATAGTGATCGGAAAATATGACCGGATCTATTCCGAAATTCTTGAAGAAGAGCGGACAATAAAGATCACCCTGCCTCATGATTACAATAATTCTAACGAAAAATATCCTGTTCTGTACGTTCTTGATGCCGAATGGAAACCGTTTTATGCCCGTATTTACGGGACAGTTGATCATATGAATGAATTAAATGATATTCCAAGGATGATAATAGTCGGTATCTGCAATACTGTCAGGAACAGGGACATGATCCCGGCAAAAGTTATTGACAGACCGAATTCAGGAGGCTCAGATAAGTTCCTCGGTTTCATTACCGAAGAACTCATGCCATATTTTGACTCCAAATACAGAACTGAATCTCCAAATGTGCTCTTTGGAGGTTCAAATGCCGGACTTTTCACAGTTTATGCTATTCTCACAAGGCCTGACAGAATTAACTATGGAATAGCCGGAAGCCCCATGATAGGTCATTGTCCGGACTATATGAACAGATTAATAGACGGAATTGATGATCTTAACAGATTTAAGAACAGGGCGCTCTTTATGATCTACGGTGAACACGATTATTCGAGGACTACTGAGTTTGTACCGGAGTACTTTGCCCGAATAACCGGTAAAAGAATGAGCGGATTCCGATGTGAGCTCGAAATGATTAAAAATGACGGACATGTCCCCTATCTGAGCCTTTTCAACGGCTTAAAATATGTTTTTCGAAAGTAATATTGTTTTACCCCAACACAAGAAATTTATTGAGGATTAAAATGATTAAGTCTAAATATCTGCTTATTATCACCTCTATTACAATACTAATTGTACTCTTCCCTGTTAGAGGCTGTCTTCAGGAGAATCCGCGAGGAAAGTACATGGGGCAGGAGCCGCCGGGAATGAAACCTGAAATCTTTGCGCCCGGATTTATTTCAGTTGACGGAAGTGAGCTCAACTCTGTTTTCACTCCTGATGGTAAGGAATTCTACTACGCCGTGAGTTCCGGTCGAAAACACACAATCAAATATACTAAACAGGTTAATGGAGTATGGATAAATCCTGAAACAGCTCCTTTCTCCGGTGTGTTCAGTGACGTGGATATCAGTATCTCATACGATGGAGAAAAATGTTTTTTCGGCTCAAACAGGCCGGTAACAACGGGCGGGAAAAGACTTACAGGCCGTTCTAATCTCTGGATGATAGAGAGGCAGGGTGATGGCTGGGGTGAACCGGTTCATTTGAAGTACGGAATAAATGACGGTAGACATCAGAACTATCCATGCCCGGCTGCAAACGGAAATCTTTATTTTCAGTCTGAGCGCGAAGGGTGTTTAAGTAAGGAAACTGATATTTATATGGCTGAATGGAAGAATGGTAAATACCTGGAACCGGTCAACCTCGGCCCCAATATCAATTCAATTTACAAAGAAGGTGATGTCCTGATCGCACCTGATGAAAGCTGGATCATAATTTCGGTGTCAGGAAGCCCCGAATGTATCGGCAGCGGGGATTTCTTTATAAGCTTCAGAAATGATGACGGTTCCTGGGCTAAAAGAATACACATGGGCGAGGAGATCAATACAAAAACAATTGAATTCTGTCCGATGCTGTCTCCCGACAGAAAGTACTTACTTTACTCATCTCAAGATCATATCTCATGGGTTGACATCGGGATCATTGAAAAATACAGACCAAAAAGCAGCAGCACTGGAGAAATTAGAGGTCCTTATCTCGGACAGGAACCGCCGGGATTGACACCCGAAATTTTTGCCCCGGGAATCATTTCCACAAACGATACGGAGAGAAGTTCATGGTTTTCTGAAGATGGTAACACGTTTATATTCAGCAGATGGGGCGGTGATAGAACCGGGATATTTATTACGGAACAGGTAAACGGGATATGGAGCAAGCCTGAGAGGTTTCCGCATATGGATCCTGAATATGACGGAGATTTCCTGCTTTCTCCGGATGGAGACAAGCTTGTTTTCTCATCGCAGCGTCCGCTTGAGACCGGAGGGAAAAAGCTTAGGAACTGTTATATATACCTCATGGAAAAAAAGGACAATAAATGGCAAAAGCCCGTCCGTCTTGGCCCTGAAGTGAATAGCGGAATGCATGACAGCTACCCATGTTTAACGGCTGATCATACTCTCTATTTTTTCAGCAGACGGAGCGGAGGACACGGTAAAGCCGATACATACAGGGCAAAGCTGTTAAATGGCAGGTATTCTTCTGTTGAAAATGTCGGGTATCCCCTGAATACAGAATATATTGACCTCGATGCATTTGTCGCCCCGGATGAAAGTTATATGATCCTGTGCTCCGACAGACCGGGAGGCTATGGGAAGGAAGACTTGTATATTTCATTCAAACAAATGAGCGGCAAATGGACTGAACCGGTCAACATGGGGAAAGAATTCAATTCCTCCGGTTCGGAATGGATACCCTATGTAACACCGGATGGGAAATATCTATTTTTTACTTCTAACAAAAAGTTCGATAAGTCTGCAGGTATGGAAAAAGCACCCGGCAATGGAAAACGAAATATCTTCTGGGTAGACGCAGGAGTTATCGAGAAATTCAGACCAGAAAAGGGTAAATAATGGATCCCAAGAACAAACTCAATACATATTATATCCTACTAGCCATCATTCTTCTCATTGGATGCGATATCCAGAATGATGAATACCTAAATCTGAGAGGATCATATCTCGGTCAAAAACCTCCGGGAATAATTCCGGAAATTTTCGTTCCGGGATTACTGAACACAGAATCCATGAGGGCATTCGGTACTGTTTTCTCACCTGACGGCAATGAATTCTATTTTGTTCATTTTGAGAAGGCGGATGACCTTTCTGGCGGAATCAAGAGAATGAGAAGAATCAATGATAAATGGACTAAGCCTGTACTCTTATCAATAAACAGCGAGACCTGGGATAACGATATGTGTCTTTCGCCTGACGGTAAAACGATCATATTCAGATCTTTCAGAGACCTCCCCGGTTGGGAAAAACCTGACAACGAAGCTTTCCTATGGTTCGCTGAAAGAACTGAAAATGGTTGGGGTAAACCTCAACCGCTGTTGTGCGGGGATAAACCTGTGATTTCAATATACCCATCAATGGCTGAAAATATGAACCTTTACTTTCCTGTGAGGGGAAAAGATAAAGGCGGAATATACCGGTCTAAGCCTGTTGATGGAAAATACGGAGCACCCCAACATGTATTCTCCGCCGTTGATTCCATCAATACTGAAGGCGATCTGTATGTTGCGCCTGATGAAAGCTATATGATCATCTCCTGTTCGAGACACCCCGACAATACAAGAGGGAGCAGATGGGGTGATCTGTACATAACATTCAGACTGAATGACGACAGCTGGAGTGAAGAAATAAATCTGGGAGAAACGATAAATACTGAACTTGTGGAATACTGCCCGCAGGTTACTCCCGACGGCAAATATTTATTCTTCACCCGGTTTGATCCTGAAGCTGATAGTGCTGATTTCTACTGGGTATACGCGAAGATTATAGATGAACTTAAACTTGAAGTTTTTAGAAAATGAGAATCACTAAAATAAAGATGGCCGCTCTAATAATTGTTTTAAGTATTTCGAGCGGTTTTAAGCTGAATAGCAGGCCAACCGGTTATCACGGAGCATACTTCGGGCAGAAACCGCCCGGATTGACACCGGAGATATTTGCCCAGAAAATTCTATCAAAAAAACAACCGGAATGGGCTTATGACTGTGTTTTCTCTCCTTGCGGTCGGGAATTCTATTACACGGTTTCTGATCTGGAGAAAAAGACAGATCAAATCATGTCAATGAGAATGGTTGGAAACGTATGGACTGAACCCGAACCTGTATCATTCAATTCAGACCATGTAAGCAATAATCTTTGTATTAGTCATGACGGATACAGGATATTTTTCAAATCTTGGAGACCGTTACCTGGAAAAATTGATCCTGAATTTACTTCTTACATCTGGAATGTGCGCAGATACAATACCGGATGGAGTGAAGCCGAACCTGTAATATACGACGGTGAATACCTGCCGGCAGGCCATCCTTCTATCTCCAGTGACGGAACATTATTTTTCAGATACAGGGGAGAAAACGATAAGGGCAATGCTGATACATATATGTCTGAATTCGTGAACGGCAGCTACTCATTTCCTGTGAGTTTGGGCAGTGTTTTAAATACAGAGTATATAGAGGGTGATGTATGTGTGGCGGCGGATAAAAGTTTTATTATTGTAGCTGGCTGGGACAGACCGGAAAATAGTGGAGAAAGTGATCTCTATATCAGTTTTCGTGAAAAAGATGGAACATGGTCAGCTTTAAGGAACATGGGGGAACCTGTAAATACAATTTATAACGAAAACAATGCAATGCTCAGTCCTGATGAGAAATACATATTCTTTATGAGAGTTCACGTATCAAATGATGTTGCTTCATGCGATACGTACTGGGTAGATGCGAAGATTATAGAGACTTTTAGGCCAGTTGATTCAAAATAAAGGGAAAACAATGAAGAAAACAATGTTCTGCAAAATTATTATACTGTCGTTTCTAATTACTTCTGGCTGCGACAAAGAATCAGAACTACCAGCATTACATGGTCCTTATTTAGGTCAGGATCCACCTGGTATGCAGAGGGAGATTTTTGCACCGGGACTGATATCTACAGGATATGAGGAACACGGTGTTTCATTTACTCCGGACGGAAAAGAACTATTCTGGAGAATGATGGGCCCCCCACATGGAATGACATTAACCATGAAAGAATTGAACGGTGGCTGGACAGCACCTGAAGTTGCCGGATTTTCCGGTAATTACGACGGTAAGTGCTCCCTGTCCCCTGATGGTAATAAGATCCTGATAAGCTGGAGCGCTCCGCCATCCGGCAACGGACCTGCCCTCGATCACTGGACTATCTGGGTGATCAGTCGAAGCGGAAACGGTTGGGGAAAGCCGGAGAAAATCCCGGATCTAAGGGGAGCATGTCCCACAATAGCTAATAATGGAAACATATACTTTTTTAAGCGTGCTGAGAACAATAAAGGGGATATTTATTATTCGCGTTATACAGACGGGGGCTATAGCAAGGCAGAAAGACTTCCTGCACCTGTAAATACTGAGCACTGGGAGAACGATCCTTATATAGCGCCTGATGAAAGTTATATCATCTTCCAGTCTTTCAGGCCCGGCAGTAATGGATACGGTGATCTTTACGTAAGTTACCGGAAGAATGACGGCATTTGGACTGAGCCTCAGAACTTAGGCGAGGGAGTGAATTCAAAGGAATCAGGTGAAGGATGCCCGTGGGTAACACCCGATGGTAAATACCTGTTCTTTTCCAGTATGGAACGGACACTCCCCCGGTACTCCAATCCACCGCTGACTCTTGCACGAAAATTAGAGATTCTTGGCCAGCCGGGACACGGAAGCGAAGATGTTTTCTGGGTAAGCGCAAAGATAATTGAAGGCCTCAGACCTGATGAGTTGAAATAAGGGATAGATTTTTGAATAACAAAAAACTGATGTTCTGCTGCATTCTGTTCACAATAATTTATATTGGATGTGGCAATACAAATAATTTCCCTGTTCTCTCGGGCCCCTACCTCGGGCAGGATCCCCCGGGAATGACACCTGAGCTGTTTGCCCCTGATGTTTTCTCAATGGGAATCCATACTTTCAGTACAGCTTTTACTCCCTGCGGCAATGAAATATATTTTTCAAGATTCGAACCTGCAAAGAAAATTGATAAGATCATGTTCACTCGAAAAGTTAATAATACATGGACAAAACCTGAAACGGTGCCTTTTTCAGGTATCCATAGCGAGAATGATGTTCGTATTACTTCTGATGGCTTCAGAATGTTCTTTAGATCCGGAAGACAACTGCCTGATTTCACGAAGAATGAAAAACATCTGTATATCTGGTATACCCATCGGAATAGTGACGGTACCTGGAGTGAGAAAGAACCTTTAAAATGCGGCGGCGCCTATCTGAGGACCGGAGATATAGGTATATCAAACAATGGTACACTTTATTTTGCTCATATCAGAGATAAGGTCAATAGTGTATATAAATCGCGCCTGGTTGATGGAGAATACGGTAGTCCTGAGTTTGTTATAACAATGCCTGGTTATCCGGAGAGTATAGGTGATACGTTTGTTGCCCCTGATGAAAGCTACCTTATTGTGTCATGCTGGGATCTCCCGGAAAACAAAGGCGAAAGCGATCTATATATCAGTTTTCGTATGAAAAACGGTGACTGGACTCCTTTGGAAAACATGGGGGCTCCGGTAAATACAGAAGACAATGAAAATTGTGCAACACTTTCACCAGACGGTAAATACCTTTTTTATTTAAGTGTCGGCGATATAGGCCAGACATATTGGATCGACGCAAAAATCATAGAAAAATTCAGGCCTGAACATATAAAATAAGGAATGATTTAATGAAAAAGCGTATATTTTTATTAGTGACGGTATGCACCCTACTTTCTTCTATAAATGTTTATTCACAGGAAAGATCTTTCCCTGTATTGTCAGGACCCTATCTCGGGCAGGATCCTCCGGGAATGAAGGCTGAATTATTCGATCCTCCCGGTTTATTCAATAAAAATGAAGGTCATGGATGCTCGGGATTCTTAAATGACGGGACTGTATATTTATTCACTTCAATGAGAAGAGGGACTGACTGGAGGCTGAGGCCGACTTACGTTACATACCTTAAAGACGGCAGGTGGACAAAACCTGAGATCGCCCCGTTCAGCGAATATATGCCGTACAATTTCACCGTAGGTCCCGGTGGCCAGATCTTGTACTTCACGACATTAAAATCTCCCGATAAAACGACAAGCCGGCTTCTCGAACAGGCAAATATCTGGGTAACCAGCCTGCAGGAAAACGGCTGGACCGAACCGATAATGCTTGGAAGATCGATCAATACTAACAAGTACTATGAAAACTACCCCGCAACAGCGTTGAACGGGACTATTTATTATATGAGCAGTCGTGTCGGAGGTTACGGGAGGTCGGATGTTTACCGATCAAGAAACCAAGACGGTAAATACGGTCCCCCTGAAAATCTGGGCCCGGTTATAAATACATCGGGAAGCGACCAGGATCCGTGGATCGCCCCGGATGAAAGCTACCTGATCGTATGCCAGAACAAACCGGGAGGACTCGGAAAATACGATCTTTATATCAGCTTCATGAAAGAGGATGGATCATGGACTGAGATGATAAATATGGGGCCTGATGTTAACTCGAGTGAATATGAATTCAGGCCGTATGTAACACCAGACGGGAAGTACCTGTTTTTTACGAGTAACAGGAGTGAGGACGGAAGTATTTACTGGATTGATGCACGGATTATCGAGAGCCTTAAACCGGATGGCATTAAATAAATCAGGTGAAAAAATGAGAATACGAAATCTTATAGTATTTTTAATGCTACTATTATCGCTGATCAGATGCAGCAGCAAGGATGAAGACAGCAAGCTGATCGGTCCCTATCTTGGTCAGAAACCGCCGGGAATGACTCCGGAAATATTTGCCCCCGGTATAATTTCAACCTGTCATGATGAGTTTAAAATTGTATTTTCACCTGATGGCAAGGAACTGTTCCTGCAGATCTGGGGCGCTCCGTTTCCGGTGATCACTACCATGAAAGAGATTAATGGGCGCTGGACCGAACAGGTTATTGCCCATTTCTCCGGCAAAGTAATCGAGTGTTTTGATATATCTCCCGACGGTCAGAGAATGTTTGTATGCTCACCGGATCCCATTTACGGGGTAAACGATCCCCAGACAATCTGGAAAATAAGTATTTCGGAAAAAACTGAGACGGGATGGGGGGAATTGAAATCCCTTGATCCGGAAATCCAGGGATACCCTACAATAGCGGCTAACGGTAATCTGTATTTGGCACATGAAAATGACATGTGGTTATCCAGATTTGTGAACGGCAGCTATTCTGAGATGGAGAAACTGGGCAATTCAGTTAGTACCGAAAGATACTCTGAGCAGGATCCGTTTATTGCGCCTGACGAAAGCAATCTGATGTTCTGCAGGAGGGATGACGGCTATGGAAGCTGGGATATTTTCATCAGTTTTAGAAGAGAAGACGGTTCATGGACCAATGCAGTAAATATGGGAGATAAAATAAATTCTATCGCCTCTGACGTTTATCCATTTGTTACATCAGACGGTAAATACTTCTTCTTCTCGAGTCGCAGAACGATCCATAAGGATTACTCTGAGAATCCGATCACTCTTGAAGAGAAAATTAAGATAATGAACAGCCCGGGAAACGGGAATCAGGATATTTACTGGGTTGATGCGAGAATAATTGATACATTCAAACCGGCTGATATAAAATAACAGGGGAAATAATGTTAAAGAAGTCATTATATACCGTTACAGTATTTTCAGTGGCCTTATTTTTATATTCCTTTACTGTGCAGGAGCGCTTTCCCGTCCTGAGCGGGGCATATTTAGGACAAAAAGCGCCGTCTGAAATGGCTGAAATATTCATGGACGGTATCATTTCCATAATAGATGAACCGGAGATGTGCGCAGCTTTTACTATGGATGGTAAAGAGTTCTACTTCAACAGGCTGCATAACGGGAAAATGTCCATCTTCTGTACACATGAATCCAATGGTATATGGACGAGACCTGCACCTCTCCCCTTTTCCGGGAAATATACCGACAGGGATTTTACGATCTCACCTGACGGCAATACAATATTCTTCGGCTCTAACAGGCCAGCAAAACCCGGGGGTAATATGCTTAGCAGGCTTGATATCTACTACATAAACAGGCTTTCCGGAATTAAATGGTCTGATCCCGAAAATATAGGATCCGTCATCAACACAGATAAAAGTGAGAATTATCCCTCGGTGTCAACGAACGGTAATCTTTATTTCTTCTCTGAAAGAATTGACGGGCATGGAGGCTGTGATATTTATGTTTCCAGATTTATCGATGATCAGTATCAAAAACCCGAGGTACTTGATCTTTCAGTCAACAGCGGAAAACATGACTGGGATTCCTATGTCGCTCAGGATGAAAGTTATATTATTTTCAGCTCGAAGGACAGGGATGACACAATAGGCGGACAGGACTTATATATCTCCTTCAGAGTTGAAAGCGGGAAATGGACAAAAGCAGTTAATATGGGACCGAAGGTGAACTCTACATCAGGTGAAATATGTCCCAGTGTAACTTTAGATGGTAAGTATCTTTTCTTCACAAGCAGACGAAGAGGAGACGCTGATATCTTCTGGATAGATGCAAAGATCATCGAAGAGATTAAAAGTCATATAGAAAGGCGGAAAGGAAAATGAATAAAAGATCTATAATAGCACTGATCATTGCAGCGATGTTTATGAGTGGAGATTCTTTTGCTCAAAAAGCAACCTCCGAGTTCCCTGTACTCAGAGGCCCATACCTGGGGCAAACACCTCCAGGGATGACAGCAAAAAACTTTGCCCCGGAAGTATTGTCTAGATATAAAAGCTCATTCTGCTCGGTATTTTCACCCTGCGGCAGTGAATATTATTTTGTAGCCGATATAGACTGGAACGGAGATTTTGAATTAGTGTGGATGAGAAGGACTAATAATGTCTGGGGTGAACCTGAGATACTTCCATTCGATAGTGATCATACAGACAACGATATAAGTCTATCCCCCGACGGCTACAGGGCATTCTGGCGTTCCTGGAGACCTCTCCCGGGGAATACGGTTAAGGAAGAGAGATCCTATCTATGGTATGCATACCGCACTGAAGATGGTTGGAGTGAGGCTATGCCGGTTGAAACAGATGAGGGATTTCTTATTTCAGGATATCCGGGGATCGCATATAATGGAACGATCTATTTTAACCAGACAAATGAAAGAAATGTTGGAAAGGGTGACCTGCATCGTATCAGGTTTATTAACGGTAAATACAGCGTACCAGTAAACCTGGGAAGATCTGTTAATACAGAGTATTCAGAAGGAGACATGTGTGTATCTCCTGATGAAAGTTTTCTTGTCGTATCCTGCTGGAACAGGCCGGACAATAATGGGGAAAGTGATCTATACGTAAGTTTCAGGAAAAAAGATGGGACTTGGACAGAGCTGATAAACATGGGGCCTGTGATCAATAGTGACGCAAACGAGAACTGTCCTCAGCTTACCCCTGATGGAAAATATTTTTTCTATCTCAAGTATTATCCCAATGATGACATCGGTAAGACGTATTGGATAGACAGTAAGATAATCGACACTCTCAAACCGAAAGGAATTAAATAGCAATAAAATACAGTTTGTATCAGGTATCATTTATTATTAAGGAGCAGTACAATGGTTGAACTTGAAAATCGCATCTTGATGCGCAGTATATTTTGCGCATTTATTATTGTATTAATTAATGTAATACCCTGCCGGCTGGCAGTCGCACAGGGAACTCTGAAATTGGACAGGATCGAAAGTGAAATAATACTGGATGGACTAAGTGATGAGCCGGCCTGGAATGATATAAAGCCTTTGCCCCTGACAATGTATCTGCCAACATTCCGGGGTGAACATTCGGAAAGAACTGAGATCAGGATTGCATATGACGAAAACTATCTTTATGCATCAGGCAGATTCTATGATTCAGAGCCTAACATGATCCATACACATTCATTATACCGGGACAGAACTAATAATGACGACACATTCTGCCTGGTAGTAGACACATTCAATGACAAAGAAAATGCTCTCTGTTTCTGGACAAATCCTGCAGGTATAAGAGGTGATAAAGCTATTTCGAATGATGGTTATCAATCGAATATTGACTGGAATACATTCTGGGATGTAAGATCTGTGGTAACCGATGAAGGCTGGTTCTCAGAGATGAAAATCCCCTTTTCAAGCCTCGGTTTCAATGTAGAGAGTGATATTGTTACTCTTGGATTGATCACATTCAGGTACATTGACAGGAAAAATGAAATAATGATCTACCCGGAGATATCGCCTGATTATGTAAACCAGACTCCATCACAGGCAATGGAGGCTGTACTCGAAAATATTAAATCGCAAAATCCTGTTTACTTTACACCCTATCTCCTTGGTGGCACCTCCCGAAATTCTCTGCTTAATGAGAGTGAGACCGGCTATACCACAGACGATATAAATGATCAGGAGATCGGACTGGATGTCAAGTATAATATTACCAATAATCTGACTTTAGATGCGACGGTAAATACGGATTTCGCCCAGATTGAAGCTGACGATGAGCAGATCAACCTGTCCAGATTTTCACTGTTCTTCCCAGAAAAAAGGAGATTCTTTCAGGAGAGATCAGGAATATTTTATTTCAAGACATCAGGATTATATGACAGGGACAGGCTTTTCCACAGCCGTACGATAGGGCTTCAAGACGGAAAGGCAGTACGGATCCTCGGGGGGATACGGATGGTGGGAAGGTCGGGGCCATGGGATATTGGAGCATTCAGTATGCAGACAGAGAAAGATCAGGGACTGCCTTCGGAGAACTTCAGTGTATTGAGGCTGCGGAAACAGGTTATAAACGAGAACTCTTACGCCGGTGGAATTCTAACAAGCAGGATCGGAGATGACGGAAGTTACAACCTGGCATATGGCCTTGACGGGATATTCAGAATAGTTAATAATGAATATCTCACACTAAGATGGGCACAAACTGCAGACCGGGATATATCACGGGATCATTCATTTGATTTTATTGCGGCATCATCATTCAGCGCTCTCTGGGAAAGAAGAACAAGGATGGGATTGAATTACAATTTATCGATCGCCAGGGCCGGGAAGGATTTTATCCCGGAGATGGGATATACTACACGTAAGGATTTTACAGATTACGCATGGCAGGTTCAGTGGGATCCTTATGCCAGTGATGAATCTCCAATTAGAAAATACAGCCCAATGCAGATACTTGGGAGCGTATCAACAAGAAACAGTGACGGGAGTATTGAATCCGGTTGGGGGGAATGGGGAACCGATATCAGCTGGAAGAACGGATCATTTATATTTGCGGATGCTGAAGTCTGGTATGAGGACATCAGGGATCCGCTTAATTTCCCCGAAAACACGGTTATTCCTGAAGGAAGTTATACTTACCATCGCTTTGAGGGTGGATTCAGTACACCTCCGGGAAAACTTATTAATACCTGGATAGTATTAACACTTGGTGAGTTCTTTGACGGTACTATGCAGTCATTCAGGATTGAACCTAATTGGAGTATTTCAAAGTATCTGAACTTGAGGGCAAATTACAGCTATCAAGCAGGTAGGTTTTCTGACCGTAACCAAGAGTTCAATATACACCTGGCGCAGCTCCGGATAGAGGGAGCTTTGAACAGGAAATTATCATTGAACGGCTTTATTCAGTATAACAGCAGCAGTGATCAACTCACACCGAATATAAGGTTCAGGTATAATCAAAGTGAAGGTAATGACCTCTGGCTGGTATACAATGAATCTTTCAATACCGACAGGAAGAAGCTCTATCCTATGCTCCCGCGAAGCGGTAACAGGGCTCTCATGCTGAAATATACATATACCTTCGTAAAGTAGAGAATAGAAATCTGTGGAAAATGAAATGATTTGTATAAGAAGATACTACTTAAATATTATACTGTTATTATTTTTTTCTGCTGGATGCGGATCAGGTGATGGATCTGATATCTTTCGCGGACAGTATTTCGGGCAGAAACCACCCGGAATTAAACCTGAACTGCTGGCACCCGGTTTAATTTCATCTTCCGATTTCGAATACTGCTCGGGTTTTCTTCAAAATGGTAAAGCTTTCATTTTTAAGCGCCAGGAATATACAGGTGAAGATTTTAGCGAAAGTGATTTCTATAACTCACCTACTCTATTTACTGAACTAAGGGATGATAATTGGACTGAACCAACAGTTGTCCCCTTCAACGATCTGCACCCGTTCAATTTTACTACCGCCCCGGATTCTCGTTCCTTTCTTTTTACTTCAAAATGCTCAGAAGAAATATCCGATAATTCTCTGAAGTCAGCTATTTGGAAAGTTGAACTGGCAAATGATGGCTGGGGAAAACCTCAAAGATTAGGCTCCCCTATAAATTCAGGTACGGGAGACAGCTATGCATCCATGACAGCAGATGGAACGCTTTATTTTATGAGCGGGAGAGAAGGTGGATTCGGCAGATCAGATATATACCGGTCTGAACTTGTTAACGGCGAATATATTATTTCAGAAAATCTTCGTAGACCAGTAAATTCAGAAGAGCGTGAACTCGATCCGGTTATCTCTCCGGATGAAAGTTACCTGATCTTCTGCGCTGACTTGCCCGGCGGTTTTGGGAGCTTTGACCTTTATATTACATTCAGAAATTCAGACGGTACATGGACAGAACCTGTTAATATGGGCAGGGAGGTTAATACACTCCATGCGGAAAACAGGGCCAATATTACTCCCGATGGAAAATACATCTTATTCATGAGGGGAACGACAGAATATTCGGATATTTACTGGATGGAGTCAAAGGTTATTAATAAAATAAAAAATGAAAAACGAAAATGAATGGAAGACCAATGAAAATTATTTTTCGAATTGCAGGTATCATTCTATCAACCTTGCTTTTTAATCTCAATTGTTTATCTAACGGGAGCTTCCCTGCTCTTTCTGGTCCTTACCTGGGACAGGATCCTCCCGGTATGACACCGGAGATATTTGCACCTGGAATTGTTTCTACGGAAAAGAACGAGATCAATGCTGTATTCTCCCCTGATGGTAATGAATTTTTCTATTCTGTTAGAGATGATATCTATAAGATTATGCAGATGAAGAGAATAGATAACAAATGGACTGAACCTGCAGTTTTTGTGCATTCTGGAAATTTCAGCGAAGCAGATCCATTTATATCTCCAGATGGCTCAATGCTATTTTTCGTTTCGAAAAGACCTGTTGAAGGTTTCGGTCCCCCCCATGATATTTGGATATGTAATAAAACAGGTGATGGATGGTCTGAACCGTACGATCCAGGGCCTCCTCTGAATTCGGATGATAACGAGATATACCCGTCCGTTACTTCTGATATGACAGTTTATTTTAACTCTAACAGGGACGGTGGATTCGGTAAACGGGATATTTACAGATCCGAATACGTGGATGGTAATTTTACAGAACCGCAGAACCTTGGCGGTAAGATCAGTACGGAATATAATGAAGGTGACGTCTTTATCTCTCCTGACGAATCATATTTAATTTTTGTGTCAGGAGATAGACCCGACTCTTTCGGCAGCGGTGATATTTATATCTGCTACAGAGAGGATGACGGATCATGGACCGATCCTGTAAACCTCGGTAATGAGATCAATACGGAGCATTACGATTTCTGTCCGATAGTATCTCCTGATGGAAAGTATTTCTTCTACTCTTCAAATGGAGATGTATACTGGGTAAATGCTGAATTTCTCGATCAGTTCAAACAATAAACAGTGGAATGATTCAGGAGAATTTTGAAGAAAGTTTTTCCAAAAAATAGTATTGCTCTTTAATTTGAACTCGAAAGGATAATGGTAATGCATAGACGTAATTTTTTATCAGGATTTGTATCCGGGGGAGCTGTTCTTTTTCTCGGATGCAATAATGCCTATTCCTTGCTCAAAGAAAATTCAGACTCTCTTCAGGAAACTCATAAGTTCCAGAATGATGCCGGATGGAGTTACGACCGGATCTTTAAATTTACTTTCAGCTCCTACTATTTGCCATTCATGAAAAAATTTGAGGAAGAACTTGGCAGGGAAAGGCTGCTTGAAACGCTGAAGCGATACCGTTCTGAAATGCTGGCTGAGGGTATAACAAGGAGTTCAGCAAATATCGATAAACGTGATGTAATAACATTTATCGAACACTTTTGGGAACCTGTTACCGTCAGCAAGATGTGGAATAATTGCCTGACATTGAATATCGAAAAGAAAACACGGGACCACTGTATAGTCAGAATAAATGAATGCATCATGGCAAAAGCATTTATAGATACCGGCGAACCGGAAATAGGATACGCAACAATATGTCATGGAGATTTTGCCCAGGCTGAGGCATTTGATCCGAAACTGAAATTGACAAGAGAAAAATGCCTTATGAACGGTGACGATCACTGCTATTTCGAATACAATTTAACATAACTTAAAATAAACGGAGGTAATATGAAAAGAAGAGATTTTGTATGCGCCGCAGGCTGCGGTCTGGCAGGCATGGTTTTACCTGCTGCAGCAATATCAAAGGACATTGATGAACAACAGCAGAGAAGAAGATATGAGTGGGAGATCGAAATTTATGAAGCCCGGGATGATACGTGGTGCCATAAGAAAGGCGAAAAATACAAATATCCTGATGAATACGGTAAGATATGCCCCTGGTTGAGGGACAGCATGGACGGATTTATCAGAGCTCTGGAAAACGGAGCTACATTGAGATGGAGATATGAAGGCACCCCTTATGAAAAGCAGATCGATCCTGAAGGAATTACCACCGAATTTGTCAGATGCCCTGATCCGACGGCAAACCTTGTAGCAAAGATCACAAAAAAAGCTGTATGATCGTTTTAATCTACACCTCATATAGTTAGACATGGAAAAGGGAGCTTGACGGCTCCCTTTTTAATTGATTTTGAATATAAAAGAGCGTTATAAATATCGCCCTTTAGTGATTTTGCGCACCTTATTTCCAATATACTGATATCACTCATATCTCAATGAATCGACAGGATTGGCGACCGCGGATTTCACTGCATGAAATGACACGGTTATGATAGACAGCAGAACTGCAAGAGCAGCCGAAGCAGCAAAAGGGAGCCAACCTATTTCGATCCTGTATGCGAAACTCCTGAGCCAGAGGTCCATCGCAAAATATGCCGCCGGAAATGCTAAAAGGATACCAATGCTCACCCAGTTGACAAATTCCCAGGTCATCAGCTGAATTATCGACATAATTGTTGCTCCAAGTGTTTTTCGGATGCCTATTTCCTTTGTTTTCTGCTCTGCAGTAAACAGCGCAAGCCCAAATAAACCAAGGAATGCAATAAAAATCCCAAGAGCAGTAAAAGTGCTGAATATCTTGCCTACCTTTTCCTCTGTTCTATATAACTGATCGAATTCATCATCAAGAAAACTGTAACTGAATATAGGGCCAAGGTTTAATTCATTCCATTTACTCTCAACAAAATCCAGGATTTCAGGAAGATCCGATATATTTATTGTGAGTGTAATGTTCCACAATGCTCCGTATTCGGATTCCGGCATTACAATAGCAAGTGGGGAGATCTTCTGCTGCAATCCGCGATAGTGAAAATCTTTTACTACGCCAATGATCTTCAGAGTGTTATTTGAGCTGCCGAGATTAATTGAATGCCCCAGTACTTCTTCATTCTTACTGAATCCAAGCGTACTTACACCTGTTTCATTAATTAAACATATTTTAGACGGATCTCCGGTTTTATCTCTTTTGAATGATTCACCCGCAGCTATCTTGATATCGTAATTCATTAAAAAATCGTAATCTATACATAGTTGATAAAAGACGGTTCCCCTTGATGGTCCTCCCAATAATGTAGTCCCATAAGTTGAATTTCCCCTTCCGGGAACAGTAGAAGATGCTGCTGCATCAATGATATTTTTATGCTTCAGAAATTCACTTTTAACAGATTCCTGATTATTGTTAAACCGGGCTGGAAGAATAAGTTTCTGCTCCTTTGAAAAACCGAGTTCATAATCTTTCATAAAGTTTAGTTGATAATAGACTATCAATGTAGAAATAATAAGCAAAACCGATAAAGCAAATTGAAATACTACCAGATATTTTCTAAGCTCAGTCCCTCTTACTGAAGTTTTATACACTCCTTTTAATGTCATTACAGGTCTGAATCCGGAAAGAAGAAATGCGGGATATATACCTGCACCGATCCCGATTGTAACTGAAAGTATTATGAGTCCGGAGATCACCTTATAATCGAGTATATCCATTCCGGAATACTCTATACCTGTAATACTGCTTAATAACGGGAGTGACAGCCATACCAGACAGAAAGCTGTATTTACCGCAAGGAATGACACAAGTATGGATTCTCCAAGAAACTGTCTTATCAACTGTTTCCGTCTCGCGCCTATTACCTTCCTCATCCCGACTTCCTTCGCCCTTGAGGTACTTCGAGCAGTGGATAGATTAATAAAATTTATAGCTGCAATAAACAGGACAAAAACGCCTATCGCCGAGAAAATGTAGAGGTATTTCAGGTTACCGGGATTCTGATATTCATATAATAGATCAGATCTTAGATGGATATCTTTTAACGGCTGAAAGAAATATGTCCATTTTTCTCTAAGCTGCTCCGGTTTACTTTTCAGTTCCGTGTTTATAGCGAGTTCAAGAGAACTGATATCAGCATCAGGTCTGACCTTTATATAGGTATAAAAAACTGTTAATGTCCAGCTTCTCCAGAAGAATTCAGCACTAACATCCCTGTCCATTGAGGCAATCATATTATATTCAAAATGGGTATTTCGTGGTGGATCTTTTAGTATTCCGGAAATCTCATAACTCCAATCGTTGACCTTTATTGTCTTTCCGATCGGATTTTCATTATCGTAATACTTGTCGGCTAAGCTTTCGGTAATTGCTACTGTATATGGCCGTGAGATCAGATCATCTTTATTACCTCTCAACACCTTAATATCGAATATCTCGAATAATTCCTGATCAGCATAAATAAAATTTGACTCTCTGAAAAGGACCGAGTTGCTTGTTATCAGGCGTGACCTCCTGTAAAACCTTGCTGCATTTTCTATCTGTGGAAAACTCTCCCTGATCGCCGGGGCTGCCGGAGCTGAAATATTCGCGAATTCATTCCGGTTTCCGGGCATCCTGAGATCATCGATCCTGGTCGCCACACGGTAGATCCTGTCGGCATCATCATGGTAATTATCATAACTTGACTCAAAGCGGACATACAGGAAAATGGCTAGAAAGCAGGCTATACCGATTGATAATCCGGCAATATTTATAGCCGAATATACCTTAAACCTCATAATATTCCTGAATGCGATCTTAATGTAGTTTTTGAACATGATCATTCCTCCGTAGATAGAATCTGATAGATAGATCAAGGCTGATTTAAAAACCTGTTTTATCAGCCACAGTACAGCTGCTATCTCCCCGTTCTCAGTTCTGGTATAATTATATATCTCCGCAAAGTCTCCATTAAGATGCAGTCTATCTTCCTTTTTCGTGAACACCTCGAGCAGACAGCTCAGGATTATCGGGATATTTTCATCTTTCCTGTTCATATATTATGTATTTTTTATAGGTAGGATCACATCATTCCAGAATCTATCATGCAATGCCTTTACATCTGATAATGCAGTATAGCCTTTATCCGTTAATCTATAATATCTAATCGCTCTGCCTCCCCTGACAGGAGTGGGATCACCCATTGAAGCCTCAAGATAATCCTCCTTTGTCAGCCTTTTCAGCGGCTTATTGATTGTTCCAACATCCAGATATTTTCCGGTTATATCCTTCAGTTTTTCACGGATATTCACAAGGTAGGCATTATCTTTCAGATTATGAATAATCAACAGTAGCTGTTCCTCCTGTCTTGTTATAGTCTTCATACCTGATCCTTTTCGGCGATTATTAAACCTGCTTATGAATACGGATATTTACTGGACATGTTCCAAGATATGTGTGTTTTTCATATTTTATTATCAATATTGCGTTTGATTAAGCTTAAAAATCTGTTTTAATTAGGATAATAATAATTTATATTAAAAGAAGAAGGGAGTCAAAATTGAGTTCATTTAAATTTATAGACTTATTTGCAGGAATTGGCGGTTTTAGGATAGCTTTTGAAAAAGCTGGTGGGAATTGTGTTTTCTCCAGTGAATGGGATAAATTCGCTCAAATAACATATGAAGCATTTTTTGGAGAGAAACCTGATTTTGCTCATATAAAAAAAACAAATCCCCCTGGAGATATAACACAAATTGATCCAAAAGACATACCTGATCATGATATACTTGTTGGAGGATTTCCCTGTCAACCGTTCTCATTGGCAGGTGTATCAAAAAAACGTTCTCTGGGTAAAGCTCACGGATTTGAAGATCCAACTCAGGGTACGCTCTTCTTTAATATAAAGGAAATTATTAAAAAGAAACAGCCTAAGGCATTTTTGTTAGAGAATGTTAAACATTTAAGAAGACATGATAAAGGTAGAACATACAAAGTAATCCATGATACTTTAAGAGAATATTTAGGATATACTTTTGAACCTGCTATTATTGATGGTGCGGGTTGGGTACCACAACATAGAGAGCGGATCTTTATGATTGGATTTCATCCTAGTTTAAAAATAGAGGAAGGTGAGTTTCAATATCCTCCTCCACCTAAATCCAGAATCACACTTGACAAAATCCTGGAAAATGAAGTTGATTCAAAATATACTCTTTGTAAGGGAACATGGGATACGCTTTTAAGACACAAGAAACACCATGAGGAGGCAGGAAATGGTTTCGGTTATGGATTGATAACAAAACCTTTTGAAAATAAAATCACACGAACGATTTCAGCAAGATATCATAAAGACGGAGCAGAAGTATTAATTGATCAAACTGAAAAAGAACGCCCACGAAGGCTAACTCCATTAGAGTGTTCTAGATTAATGGGTTTTCCAGAAGAATATCAGAAGGTATTTAGTCCGACAAATAATATTCAACCTGTTTCGGATACTCAAGCTTACCGTCAATTTGGGAATTCTGTGATCGTTCCTTTAGTTACGGATATAGCTTCAATGCTTATCAACTTCTTACAGACAAGAAAGATCATATGAGGGAAAGATGCTGTCACAAAGAGAAACAGCTATTTACGAGAGTCTAAAAGAAATATTTTATTCCAATATTCCTTCTGGCCAAGATATCACTAATTCAATAATTAAAAAAAGTATCAGGGGAAAGTCACAAAATACTGAATGGATCAAACAAAACTTCAGTCATCTTGTTGAAAAAATTCAATCTGATGTATATTCTGAGTATATAAAGAAAGAAAAAAATGCTGGAGGTATCGCCTTTAAAACAGTATTTGGAGAAATAGAAAAAAAATCCTATAAACCCTTGTTAGAACAAATGCCAGATTGGTTTCATGTTTTAGATCGTTTCTATTTAAGTATAACACAGGGGAGAAAACCAAGAGCTGGAGGAGTATTTGAAACACTCATAAAAACTCTTTTTAAAAAATTGGAATATCCATTTACTCATCAACCAATAATTAACGGTAAACCTGATTTTATTCTACCTTCCAAAGAACATTATAATATAAATGCAATGGACTGTATAATTTTTACCATTAAACGTACACTGAGAGAAAGATGGAGACAGATTGTTACAGAAGGAACTAGAGGACTTGGTTTTTTTCTAGCAACTATTGATGACAAAGTTTCCGTGAATGCTCTAAAAGAAATGCAGGATTCACGAATTTATTTAGTAGTACCTGAGAGGTTATTGTCTACAAAAGAGAACTACTTAATTGCTGAAAATGTTATTTCATTTGAGGATTTTTTTAAACTGCAATTAGATCCGGCAATGATGAGATGGAAGGCTACACAAGTAATCTAGATGAAATTTTCTGTATCATTAAAGCAAAGAAAATACATTGCTAATAATATATTGTATTGGGGAAGGGAAAATCACGCCGATTACCCCTGGAGAAATACTGACAATATGTTTCATGCATTAACTGCAGAAATAATGCTCCAAAGAACCAATGCCGATCAAGTTGTCCCAGTTTATAATTACTTCATTAGAAATTTTAGAAATCCACAAGAATATATTGAGAAGAAACTACCTCATTTATTCGAATCACTTGGTCTTGTTTGGCGTCAGAAAGAGTTCAATAAATTAGTCAATATTCTTAAAAACATTCCAATCCCAGTGAACAAGAAGGACTTAATAGCTTTGCCTGGGATCGGAGAATACATTGCTTCAGCATATCGCTCATTACATCTACAAAAAAGGGACACTATAGTCGATAGCAATGTTGTTAGATTATACGGTAGATTCTTTGGATTTATTACACATGGAGAAACCAGAAGACTAAATTGGTTTATAGACCTAGCAGAATCAATCACTCCTGCAAAGGCTTTTAGAGATTTCAATTACGGAATTATTGATTTAACCAGGGCATTATGTACTAAGAAGCCTGATTGCATTAATTGTCCGTTGAAAAGAAAATGCTATTACTATTATAAGAAAAAGGGGCGTTGTTTGTAACGCCCCTGAAATGCCAGTGTGATTGGGAAAATACTGAGTATCTCAGTTTCTGCATATAATTCTATTCGTATCTTAATGAAGTGACGGGATCTAATGTAGCTGCTTTGATCGCCTGGTAAATTACTGTCAATCCTGCAACAAGTACCGAGATCAGGCATGATATT
Organism: bacterium; assembly: GCA_028278455.1. Classification (GTDB taxonomy): domain Bacteria; phylum SM23-31; class SM23-31; order SM23-31; family SM23-31; genus JANQEH01. The sequence goes on along the minus strand of JANQEH010000153.1, from coordinate 8,934 downwards.
CCGAAAATCCATATCCCGATATCTGTTCTATATGCGAAATTTGTCATCCACCTGTCCATTAAAAAATAAGCACTTGGCCATGCAAACAGATTTGCTACAATTACCCATTTAGTAAAATCCTTTGAAAGCCCCATCACAATACTGTTCACCTTCGCCCCCATCACCTTTCTGATTCCAATCTCCTTTGTTCTTTGTTCTGCTACATAGGATGCAAGCCCGAACAAACCGAGACAAGCGATGAAGATAGCAATAAATGCAAAAGTGATGTACAGCATTCCCAGCTTTTCCTCGGCCTCATATTGACCGTCAAACTGTTCATCGATAAAGTAATAATTAAATTCCTGTCCCGGTGAGATAATCTCCCATTTCGCTCTAAGGAATTCTATAGCATCATTAGGATTTTCACCCCGTATACGCACAGCTATATTTCTGTAGAATCCGGTATTCAGTCGCATAACTGAAGGTGCAACAGGGAATTTCAAGGATCTGAAATGAAAATCTTTTACAACACCTATGATCCTCCTCTCCTGTTCTTCCGTCTGCCCGGGCAATGGTGCTTCAAACATTCTCTTGCCCACTGCATCTTCCTGAAATCCCATGTTTCTTGCCATTATCTCGTTTATGATAATCCCCGTTGCGGAATCAGCGGGAAAATCCTTTGAGAAATTTCGCCCTGAAACGATGTCCATTTTAAACGTCTCAATGAAATCATAGTCTACACTGAATGATGTTGCCCTGTGGGTGTCGCCAGGTTCACTCCCTTCGGGATGAAATGAAGTGTCCCCTGCGTACTGTCCCGGCAGGTTTATCGAAAAGGATACAGATATTATACCAGGATTCATTCCCAGTTCATTCCTGATCGCTTCAGCACGTCTTGCCAGAGTATTTCCCTGAACCTGCATTACAACCAGGTGTTCTTTGTCAAATCCAAGGTATTTATTCTTTATATATTTAAGCTGTTCATAGACAATAAATGTACTGATTATTAATACAATAGAGATGGCAAACTGAATTACCACCAGTACTTTTCTTAAGATAATATTACGCGATCCTGAACTCAAAACTCCCTTCAGAACGGCGACAGGCCTGAATGACGAAAGGAAAAACGCCGGAAAACTCCCCGCAATTACACCTGAGAAGAATAGCAAGCCGATGAAACTCAGAATAACATCTATTCCGGAAAGATGTGATATTGACATCTCTTTCCCGGCAAGGTTATTGAAAAGAGGCAGAACAAACAGCATAAGAACAAATCCAAATATCATTGCTATCGTAGACATTAACAGGGATTCCCCAATGAATTGAGTTATAAGCTGCGTACGGTTTGCTCCGACAACCTTGCGCAATCCCACCTCCTTACCGCGGTTCGCTGAACGAGCAGTGGATAGGTTGATGAAATTCACACATGCTATCAGCAGAATAAATACGGCAATCGCTGAGAAAAGATATACATATAGTATATTGCCATTCGTTTTAATTTCTCCTTCGTTATGAGAGGTCAGGTATATATCTCTTATCGGCTGAAGCGGATACTCTCTCTTTATCCCCCTTTTTTGCAGCTCCTGACCTGAATGTCTCTCGAAAACACCCGGTATTTTGGATGCAACTACATTTGGATCTGCATTTTCATTCAGCAGGAGATAGGTATATGGGTAAAAGAATATCCAATCATTGAACCTCGCATCTCTCCGGTTATTAGCACTGAGCGAAAAAATATAATCGAAATCAATATGGGAGTTTCTTGGAACATCTTTTATCACACCATTGATCTGGAGATTTTGCTGGCCATAAAACTGCAGCATTTTACCGATAGGATTTTCATCGCCAAAAAACTTTTTTGCAGTTCTCTCAGTAATAACTAACGAATATGGTTCATCAAGAACACTTTCAGGATCACCCGCAATGAATTCAAACGAAAAAATTTCAAAGAAAGTAGAATCAGCAAAAAATATAGCGGTCTCCTCGAATGTCTTGTCTTCGTATGAGACAGGTACGGTCCCGTCAAATGTTGTTCTGAACAACCTGACAGAAGAATCTACTTCAGGTATTTCTCTTGCGAAAGCAGGACCTAGCGCCGGAGGAGTCATTGCAAAAGTCCGGGATACACCCGCGAATTCGCTTATTGCTAAAAGCCTGTAAATTCTGTCTGATTTCTCATGATAATTATCGTAGCTAAGCTCATCCTTAACGTATAGAAGGATCAAAAGGCAGCAAGCCATTCCGATAGATAATCCGGAAATATTTATTATTGAATAGATCTTATGCCTTCTGAGATTTCTGAAAGCTATCTTAAAATAGTTTTTATACATGTTATATCCTTTACTTATCTGATTTTTGAAATATAAGAAAGAAGATCTTAGCGCCTGCGTCCTGTACCATCTTCTGGCTGCTTTTCTGCCATAATCATTCAATTGCTGAAGATAGACTTCCTCTACGTCAGCAATCGTTGTGAATTCTCCCTGGTCAGGGTATAACAATTTCAATATCCATTCTGATAAAAGTGGAGGTTTTTCTTTTCTGGATGCCATTCTAACTCTTCTTTAAATTGATCTCCGGTAGTCCTTCCCACATGTTTTTCTCAAACTCCCTGATCTCTACCATTGCTCTTAATCCATCATCGGTGACCTGGTAGATCCTCTTTCTTCTTCCCCCTCTCTCACTAGTCGGCTCTGAAAGATATGATGACACCAGTTTTTCTTTCACCAGCCTTTCAAGCGTTACGAATATCGCACCGAAAGCCCACTCCTTTTCGGTAAGCTTTGCTATCTGCTCTCTGATACGGACACTATAAGCATCATCCTGAAGCCTCCAGACAGAAAGCAGGACAATCTCCTCTGCTCTGGTCAACAATCTCATCAGCTGATTCCTTATTTTACTTAATATTTAAAACATATAAGGAAAAAAAATATAAAACATATGTTTTATATTTTAAGAAAAATATCGAAAAAAGTTCCATAGTTTTTCGATTTTTTTCATTTTTGGAAAAATCCGATCCATTATTCGATGGAATAGTTAACCGGGAAGGAAATTATACGGAATCATCTACGTTTTTAGAATAGCCTTATAAAACTAATCGGTTTTGAACATTACTGCAGTATGATTCTTTGTTATTCGTACTTCAGCGAATCCACGGGATTAGCAATTGCAGCCTTTACCGACTGATAGATCACCGTCAGCAAGGCTATCACGAGAATGATCAGGCCTGAAAGCAGAAATATCGCCGGTCCCATTTCGATACGATAAGCAAAGGTGTTTAGCCAGTTTTTCATGATAATATATGCAGCAGGCCATGCTATTGCATTTGCTATAAATATCAGGAAGATAAATTCTTTCATAATTATATGGACTACTAAAGAGATGGATGCTCCCAGTGTTTTTCTTATCCCAATCTCTTTTTTGCGTTTTTCTGCAGCGTAAGATACTAATCCGAACAAACCCATGCAGCCGATAAAAACTGCAAGCCCTGCAAAACTCTGGAGCATTTTTCCAGTCTTCCGGTCATCCTGGTACATTCTCTCAACTTCTTCATCGACAAATCCAGCCACCAGTGGATAATCCGGAACAACTTTCTTCCAGGTATCAGCAATATACTCCAACGTTGAACCAAGACCAGCAGGTTCTACCTTTACTATAGCAAATCTTGTTGTGGCTTCCGTATTCAGTATTTTAAATAGCATCGGTTGTATCTCATTATGCATTGAGTTGAAATGGAAATCCTTAACAACTCCTATAACTCTTCCCGGGATAAATCCCCAGAACTCTATATCAAGTCCAATTATATTTTCGTCACCCATTATCCTGGCAAGAGATTCATTCACAATAAATGCAGATTCTCTGTCAGTAGAAATATCTCTCGAAAATTTCCTGCCTTTGGTCAACTCATATTCAACGGTATCAAAATAGTCAAAATCGATGAAATTGTAACGGATATTTACTGATAATTCCGGATCTTTACCGGCCCAGTCTATACCCGAGGTTCCACCTCTGAACCTGGCAGGATCAGAATATGATGTAGCAACGGATCTAATAGCGGGATTCATGGTCAGTTCATTTTTTAGAACATCGGAATATACATGGCTGTCACCTCTGAAATTTATATAGACAAGATGCTCCTTGTTCCAGCCGAGGTTTTTTGCAAGCATATATTCAATCTGTGAATACACTGTTATCGTACTGGCTATCAGAATTACTGAACCGGTAAATTGAAATATTACCAGTATCCTCCTGAACAACGATCCCCGGTATCCTGACTTAAGTGTTCCTTTCAGAACGGTTACAGGCCTGAATGATGAAAGATAGAAAGCAGGGTAACTTCCGGCTATTAATCCTGTAATTAACGACACAGCAATAATCCCGATAAACATATATGGATCTCCGGTCAGGCTCAGTGACAGCTCTTTGCCGGTAAAGTTGCTGAAATATGGCAGAACCAGCTTCAATAGAATCAAAGCAACCAGAAGCGACAGAAAGGAAATGAAAACAGATTCAGCCAGGAATTGAATTATTATGTTCTTCTTTTCTCCGCCTACCACCTTTCTCATGCCGATTTCCTTGGCGCGTTGTGAAGATCGGGCCGTTGTCATGTTCATGAAGTTCATGCATGCTATTAGTAGAATAAAGACACCGAGTATGGTAAGAAAATATATGTAACCAATATTATTCGATCCTTCAGTACTGATCTCTGAATGAAGATGAATATCCTTTAACGATTCAAGGTGCAGGTCAACATTGTCACCACCGCTCTTCTCACGAAATACATCTCTGATCTTTTCTTCGAAAGCACCCTCCTCAACATTTTCAAGGAGCATTATATAAGTGTAATATAAATGATCATCCCATCTTTCCCGATACCAGCTGAAATTCTTAAGATATTCCCATGGGACTACTATCTTGAACTGGATATTGGACTGAGCCGGTACATTTTGTAGAACTCCTCTTACTGTAAATGATCCTCTCGTTTCCACATTCAGGATCTTCCCTATCGGATCATCATTTCCAAAATATTTCTCGGCAGTATCTTCATCTATCAGGATAGAATTCGGATCTTTAAATGCCTCATCAACATCACCCTTTAGCAGCGGAAAAGAAAACATATCGAAAAAAGACCTGTCTGCGGCTAAAATGGATGATTCGTAATAACCTATTCCCTCGAAAGACAAAAGAGTGTTACTCATATAATAGTATCGTGCAAAATCAATTATCTCCGGATACTCTTCTTTTAGAGTCGGGCCGGTTAAAGTAACTGTCCTGGGTATATTAAGCACACTATGCGTAACGTTGAAATATTCATTAACACGGTAAAGATTATCGGCATTTTCATGGAATTTGTTATAACCGGTCTCATGATCCACATACAGCATGATCAATATTGCACATGTTATCCCGATAGCAAGCCCGGATATATTTATAAGTGAATATAGGTGGTGTTTCAATATATTTCTTAATGTAACTTTTAAGTAGTTTTTGAACATTATGATACCCCTGTAAATAGAAAGTTTTATAGATTCAAAAATTGCCGCGGTTGTGTGAGCCCAAAACCAAAGTCGTGCATGAAGTCTGCCTTTAGATTCATAAAGATTCATATACTCTTCACTTAAATCCTCAAATAATGCATACTTGAGATTATAGAAATATAGCCTTTTCAGCAGCCAGCCGGCGATCTTTGGCGGTCTGTTATTCATATTTTAATGATTCCACAGGATTAGCTACCGCTGCTTTTATAGTCTGGAAACTTATTGTAATAAATGCGATCAAAAGTGCCGTCAGTGTCGAGAGGATAAATATTCCCGGGCTTATATTTATCTTATATGCAAACTTTTCAAGCCATTTATCCATTATAAAAAAAGCTATCGGCCATGCAATAATATTTGCTACCAGTATCAATCTGAAAAACTCGCTTGAGATCAGTGAAACGATATGGAACTCATTACTGCCGAGCACCTTCCTTATACCAATTTCTTTGGTTTTGCTTTCTACGGTGAAGGCAATTAAACCGAAGAGCCCCAGACAGGCAATAAAAATTGCCAGGCACGAGAAATATGAGAATATGGCTCCCAGTTTTTCCTCTGTTCTATATAACTGGTTGAACTTGTCATCCAGGAAAAAGTAATCGAAGGGAAAAGCTTTGCTGTGTTTCTTATATGTTTCTTCGATTAAACTCATTGTTTTACTGATATTGAAAGGACTGATCTTTACAGATATGTAGTTTGTTTCGCGGCCAATAAACAATATATATGGTTCAACCTGTGTATGCATTGACCAGAAATGTGTATCTTTGATTATTCCAACCACCCTGGCTTTTCCTCTTCTTCCATTGAAACTGAAATCAAATTCTTTACTGAACGGATCATTCCATCCAAGCGTTTCCAAAGCAGTTTCGTTCAATATTACTGATCCCAAATGATCTTTCTGATACTCTTCTGAGAATTTCCTGCCCCTTACGACTTCTAATTCAAACAGATCGATAAAATCAAAATCTCCATACCCCGGCACTATACGAAATCTGACTTCTTCGCCCAGGTCATTCAATAATGTTGTAGTATAACCTCCATATTGCATCAAAGGAAGTGTACCTGAACATGAGACATTTAAAACACCGGATTTCGTTAATAAAGCATCCTTAATTAACTTATGATCTCTTTCAATACCTTCATCTCTTACAGGAATCACTACCACATGTTCCCTGTTATATCCTATATCCTTATCCCTGATAAATCTCAGTTGATCCTGTACAACTAGTGTACACACTATAAGCAGAATAGAAATCCCGAATTGTACCACTACCATACCGTTCCTTACTGAGAAACTGCATTTTCCAGGTTTCCCCTTTATTGCATTGAGAGGACTGAACGATGAAAGAATAACCGCAGGATACAGTCCCGCTACTATTCCTGTACAAAGAAATACCGACACAACCAGAAACAGCAGACTCGTGTCAAAATAATTGACCTCTATCTGTCTGTCAATGATCCTGTTAAAGAAAAACATCACTGGTTTTGAGAGAAATAAGGCGACAAAAGCTGCAATTAAAGTCTGGATCAGTGATTCGCTTAAATACTGGCTGAAAAGCTGTTTCCTGTTAGCTCCTGCAACCTTTCTAATCCCTATCTCTTTTGTGCGTTTCAGGGAACGGGCTGTTGAAAGGTTCATGAAATTTATGCATGAGATCATCAGAATAAGAAAAGCCGTAACTGTATACATATATATGTATCTTCTATCTATTGTTACGGCAATATTATAGTTATAATGAGTCTCGAAATGAATATTGCTCAGCGGCTGAAGATCGAAGTGGTAGTTGCTGCGGTTTCCCACCCTCCTTGCAAAAAGATCGTCGATTTTCCGACTGAATTCTTCTCTATCAGTACCGCTGTGCAAAATTATATATGTATGGTGATCCATCCAATACCATGAATCACCCTGACGGATGAATGGAGGATAGGAGTTCAAAGAAATAAGGAAATCAAAACGGAGATGAGTATTTCCCGGCAGGTTTTCAAATACACCTGTTACTTTAAGATCGGCTTCATCCCTAAACCTGATTACCTGTCCTATCGGATCTGCGTTCTTAAAGATCTTATTTGCCAAATCTACAGAAAGCATTATGGAATTTGGTTCAGTCAAAGCTGTGTTCCGGTCTCCATGAGCAACACCATAGGAAAACACCTTAAGAAAATTATCATCAGCATAGATCCCGTTCTCAAATGATCTGAACTCTCTTTTCTGCAAAAGCGCATTAACCGGAAATACCATAATTCTGGCAGCGTTAATAACCTCTGGAAATTCTTCTTTAAGTGCTGGAGCCAGGGGAGGCATAGTACTGGCATAATGGTTTTTCCCCTGATATGAATAATCGCTATAGGTTTTTGTGACACGATAGATATTGTCATAATTCTCGTGGAATTTATCGAAGCTGTATTCATACTGGATGAACAATATAATCACGATGAAACAGGTTATCCCGGTTATCAATCCGAAAATATTGATAAATGAGAATCCCTTGTTTCTCACAATATTTCTATAAGATATCTTAAAATAGTTTTTGAACATAATTCCACTTCTGTAAAGAATCAGAAATATATATTCTCCTAAGATCATTACAGTATGTAAAATGATCCAGATAAATGCTTTATAAACTCCATATTTTTCGCTGAAGCCGCAATACTCTTCCTCCAGGTCATCATATACTGCATATTTCTTGTTATAAAAATCGAGTTTTTTCAGGATCCAGCCGGTTAATCCGGGAAGTCTGCTATTCATTTGAGTTCTCGTCAAATGCATAATCCGAGATACCCTGCCATGCCATTTTCTGGATCTCCTGTGCCTTTTTAAGTGAAATTAAACCCTGCTTGGTTACAGAATAAAGGATCTTTCTCCTCCCGCCTTTTTTAGCCTCGGGTTTACTTTCAGTAGATATTACCAGTCCTTTCCGCTCCATCTGGTACAGAATGTTGTAAAGGGCTCCGTAATTCAGCATCTTTCCTGTTATCTCGCTGAATTTCTGTCTGAGAGGTACTCCATAGGCATCATTTTTCAGTCTCCAGATGAGAAGAAGAATAAGTTCTTCGTTCTTTGTTAGTTCAGACATAATGTAACCTCTTTCAAAAGTATTTAAATTAAATACAAATAAAGATACGTAACTTTCATTAAACATGTTTCAACTTATAAAATTAATTATTTCCGGGATAGAATCCCTGGTCAAAACTCCTGACAGTTATTCATATCGCAGAGAATCAACCGGATTAGCGAATGCAGATCGAATGGCATGATAGCTGACAGTTGTCAGGGCAAAGATCATTACAGTTGCTCCTGATATCAGGAAGACACTGATGTTAAAATCGGCCTTATATACAAATTCCTGTATCCAGTTCTTCATCAGAAAATAACCGACAGGCCAGGCGATCGCATTCGCAATCAGGACAAGGACAAGGAATTCCC
>JANQEH010000119.1 GCA_028278455.1 bacterium | reverse complement strand
AACTCTTCCGCCAAGATAGGGATTTTTCTCGACTATTACGGCACCAGCACCGGCTTCTGCAGCCTCAATAGCAGCGGTCATACCAGTGATACCGCCGCCGATAACCAGTTGGTCGGTCCGTATCGTTCCGCCACCGTTATTAGAATTAGCCATAGAATGCTCCTCGTGTTTTATTCTATGAGTTCATTATGTTTTAATTTTAAACTTACAGAGAAAAATATTTTATGAAAAACAATTTCTCAGAATCTGTAATAAAATGCGATCTTATTCTTAAAACTGGTTGATGCTAATTAAAATCCGCCTTGAAACTTAGCCCGGATTTAATCCTTGTAAATATTTGCAAAAAGCATACCGCCGCCAATGAATGCGGTATTATTTATCCCGGATTCTTTCAATACTAACGCTGCTTCATAAGATCTCATACCTTTCTGACAAAGAACAATATAGTCTTTTCCGACGGGCAGTTCTTTAATCCTTGAGCGTAGTTCGTGCAGGGGAATGGAATATTTATCAGTTATATTATCCGGGAGTGGATTTGTTTCTATCTCACCTTCGCTTCTAACATCAAGAAATACTGCACCGTCATTTTTGAAGGACTTAATACTTTCAGGGTGGAGGATTGCAGTTCTTTCTGCGATCACAGACTCAGCTGTATATGCCAGGTAATGTAATGGATCAATAGGTCCTCCATATGGCGGTGCATAGGCAGGTTCGAAATCTATAATATCATCAATTTCAGCGCTATTAAGGATAAGCGCGGCAAGTGAGTCTATCCTGCGAATTATATCCCCTTCACCAACAGCCTGTACTCCAAGAACTTTCCTGGTCTCAAGGTCAAATATAAGTTTGATCATTATCGGCAGCGGTTCCGGGTAGTAATGAGCCTTATCCTCAAAAAATCCCCAGACTTCTCCGGGCTTATATTCTGATTCAATTGCCTTATTTATATTTAAGCCGGTACATCCAATATTCCAATCAAATGCTTTTATAATTGAACTGCCTGCCACCGGTTTGAATTTTCTCTTTACACCGGCAATGTTTTCTCCGACAGCTCTTCCCATGCGGTTGGCAAGTGATCCTAACGGTATATTCACAGTTGAATCGGTAAGAATGTGCTTGACCTCCACACAATCACCGGCGGCATAGATATTTTCATCGTTAGTCCGCATGTATTCATCCACGATTATACCACCTTTTTCACCTGTCATAATACCGGATTCAGTTGTTAAAGCGGAATTCGGCCGGACTCCTGTACATATGATAACTCTATCAAATCCGTTTAACAGATTCTCTTTACCGATCTTTACAGTTAATGAATCTCCTTCCTTAATAATTGACTCGCAACAGGAACCTGTATGGATCTCAACTCCTTCACTTTGAAGCATTTTCTCTACAGCCTGTCCCATCTCACAATCCAGTATTTCAGGCAGTATGGTGGTTTTAGCTTCAATAAGAGTAACATCGATCCCCCAGAGAGAAAGGAATGCCTCGGTAAGCTCGATACCGATATATCCTGCACCTATCACTGCAACTTTGCCAATCTGCCTGGATTCACAGCCTTTCCTGAGTTCTATTGCCTCTTCCGCCCGCGTAAATGTATTGACGCCGGGAAGGGTAATGCCTTCAATGTCGGGGATAACCGGTGAGGCGCCTGCAGCAATTACAAGGTTGTCATATTCCAGCTCAAATTCACTGCCGTCATTGCTGGATCGGCATAGTATTATTTTGTCTTCCCTGTTTATCTTTAGAGCTTCAGTATTGATCCTGACATCCACATCCTTGACAGCTTTGAAGTAGTCAGGATCTTTTATCAGATCATATGGCGTTTTCCTGAGATCATCAAAGGTATTTATATCTCCCGAGAGATAGTAGGGAAGTCCGCATGCAGCATAAGAGATATATTCACCTTTTTCTATGACTATGATTTTTGCATCGGATCTTAACCTCCTCAACCTGCAGGCCGCCTTTAAACCCGCGGCAGAAGCTCCAATAATTATTACTCTCATTTTGGTTTTCTCACAGTTGAATGACACTTATTCATTAATAATTATTTTTCATGATCAATTCCGTATCCACTTTTATATAAAAAAAGTCCTGCGTTAATTTTAATGCAGGACTTTAGAATTTTCAGGCCATGGATAATTCCGTTATAACTATTGTCCCATAACCAGGTTGTACCCTTCTTCTAGCATTCTTGAAGCAAGCTGCGGATCGAGTCTTTTTACTGCATCAGACAGTACCCTTAGGAGCTGGGATTTTTCTATAGCCTCGAAAAGTCTTGAAGGGCTCAGTTCTGTATATACATCGTCGAGGATCACAGAAACCTGGTTATTGTCATCTATTACTCCTGCAAGTGCAGAGGCAACATGAACCTTTTCAGCTGTACCGAAACCGACCAGTTTCTGTTTGGCGATTAATGTATTCACTTTACCCCAGGCCACTGTAAAATCGATCTTTGGTTGGGTTTCACTGATATTTTCTATGAAACCTTCAAGGGTCAACAGAAATGCTTCGGCCTGCTCTCTATCCATATCACCACGGTTGAACCTGTGAAGTTTAGCAGCGAATTTCGAATAATCATCGTGCATCGCGTCAACCAGAGTATTCAACTTACCTTCGATAGTATAGTCCATGTGGGTGGCGATGTATAGAAGTGCTGCATCCTTAAGTGTTATACTTTCGATCTGCTCAAGTTCTTCAAGTATCTTTTCCGGTTCATCATTCAGGTTCAGCATAGCCAGCCTGGCATGTATTCTCTCACGCGGGTAATTCTGTTCAACCTCAGGCAGCACAGCCTTGATGTCATTAATATAAGCTGTTCTGATAGCACCTTCAGCTCCACCATTTTCAACCAGGCTGAGTTTGGTTTCAGCCATTAGAAGATTATCTACATTACCGATGGCTGTGAAGAAATTGCCTCTCTGGCTGTCAGATATTCCCGGCAGCTGTACTAGAATCCTTGCAGCAAAATAGCCTTTTTCTAGATCATCTGAGACTTCTCCGAGCAGATCTGAGAGAGCATTTACTACATTGTCATTCAGCTGATTTTTTCCGTATTTTATCAAGACCTGCAGCTTGAGATATGGATCGGTAATCCCCTCTGTCAGTGTTCCGAAATCAACTGATCCGGGATTTTCAGCCTTATGCAAGGCCGATACGAATGGGGAGTCGATCATATCATAGACATTGTCTGCAACACTTACGTTTACTGACTCCAGCAGCGTTGCAAGAGTCCTCAGTCCAATATTTTTATCATAGGAATCGCTAATATTCTGATACATTCTTGCAACTCTTAACCAGGTATTTGCATCAACCCGAATCCCGGAATTATTTTTAGTTATCAGAAGGTTTTTGTATTTTTCCGTTGATATATATCCCCTTGCTCTTGCCATGAATTCTCCGACCTGTTTTTCGGAGCTTTCGGTCAGTCCGCTGCCTGTGAGCCTTGAGTTAAGAGGATTGATTTTGTTATTTAGGTCATTTACCATCGAAGCGTAAAGGTTTTCCGCTTCTGTGAACCAGCTTCTTCCATTGCGAGTATTACCTGCTGCTGCAGCGAGAGCAACAACTTCATTCATTTTGTCAAAAGATACTCCCATCTCATCTACATAGGTACGAAGATCGGTTATCATTGCTGCAATATCTTCGGGGACCGGTTCGGTCACAACTTCAGGTACACCCGAATAAATGATAAGGCTTAAAACGGAAAGAGCGAGTATTATCGAAATAATTGTCCAGAACATTTTACTCATTTTACCGCCTCCTTTCCCTGGGCTTCAAGCTGCTTCAGTTCATCATAACCGAGTTTTGTTTTAGCCGGATTTACAACCCCCGGCCCTGAGGTAACTCTCCATCCGGTAACGATAAGGAAAAGAATAAAAAGAGTGCCGATAACAACAAAACCGAATACATCTCTGTCTCTCTGCTCGATTCTTCTGATCTTTGCCTCTCTATAAACCTTACCGATATCAAACCGGAGTTTACCGGTTTTCATCCTGAAATCTGCCAATGAAACCAGAGGCTGTTTTAGAGATTCATTAAGATATTCTCTTGAACTGACAAGTTCATCAAAGTAGTGATGTAGGTGAAACCTGTCATGTTCCAGGGCAATAAGATGCTTTTCAGTAGTTACCAGCAGTTCTTCGACAGAGTACCATTCTTCAAGTACCTTTCCGTAATCGAAGCACGGTGTGCTCAGGGCAAGAAGCAGGTCTGCCGGCGGAGAGTCAGGCAGCATCATTGGTGTGTCGGCCATTGAGGCATGACAAGAGCTGCAGTTTTCCTGACAGAACGCGGAACTACCACAGCTTAATAATGCCGCTGTAACAACAAGTATCATTATTGTTTTATATGTTTTTCTCATATTAGAATTCCCTTTGCTGTAAGATAAACGAAACCTATGATACCAATAATTGTGCCGATAAATAATGGAGTTTTCTTCCTGACATTTCTGCCGGATATTCCACCCCACCAGGGCATAGTAGCAAAACCGGCAATAGCAAGCAGATGAAGTATAATTCCTCCGAATCCTGTACCCTGATCGAGGTTACTTACAATACCCAATATTAGAAAAATAATAATGACTATCGATGCAATCAATGCGATCTTGTTTGCTTTTTTGGGTTCAGAAGGGGATCTTTTACCTCTTTCCCAGAAGGGTACTGAGAACATCGCCATCAAAACGAAAACCTGGAAAGCAATACCCTGAACCTCACCGCTTATCTCGAAATTTTCCGAGATTGTTATAGTCTTGAATTCCTTCAGCGCCTGGTATGCGCCCATAAAATACCATTCCGGTTTTATATGTTCAGGTGTATTCGTAGGGTCTGCCGGAGCTTCCGGGGGAATAAAGAAACCCGGATGGAAGACCACGAAGAACATTAATACTGCAAGGCACACGAGTACTACCCGTATCATCTCCGTCATTTCGTGCGGGAAGAACCTTGTAGTACCCCAAACCCATTTGTGATCATATTTCATTTTCTACTCCTGAAAGAAGTTTTATAAAGGTTCCTGTATACCAGTTTTCCTGATCATGAAAAAGTGAACTGCCATAAATCCTATTACGACTACCGGCAGAACCATATGGATCATAAAGAATCTGCCAATAGTAGGTCCGGCAACGTTTGCTCCGCCTCTCAGGAACTCCATAATCCAGTTACCTACGAAAGGCATGACCTGCATAGACTGGGTTACCACTGTTGTTGCCCAGAATGACATCTGTGTCCAGGGTAGAACATACCCTGAAAAGCACAATCCAAGAACAAGCAGGAAAAGCGTGAAACCGCTTAACCAATGCAATTCACGCGGTTTATGGTATGCACCGGTAAAGAATACCTTAAGCATATGTACGATAACTGTAACCATCATCAGATTAGCAGCTATACCGTGCATTCTTCTGATAAGCCATCCGAAAGCGACATTATTCTCGATGAACATTAAGCTGGAAAATGCATGTTCTGGCTCAGGTATGTAATATATCAAAAGGACAAATCCGGTCATGCACTGAACCATGAACAGAACAAAAGACAGGCCGCCGAAGCATGACAGGCCGGCGTGATCCCACCAGCGTGCATGGGTTGGAACCTGTTTGTCGAGGACTTCCTGCCTCACAAGCTCTTTTAATTCTGCCCGTTCTTCTATATAATCTATCAGTTTATTCATTCATTAACCTCCTATTGTAACGGTATTACCGCTCACTGTAACAGGGATTTCTTCCAAAGGTTGTGTTGGCGGTCCTGAAATCACTCCGCCGTTTTCATCAAAATATGCGTCATGGCATGGGCAGTGATATGTATGTTCTTCATCTTTCCAGATTACCAGACACCCAAGATGAGTACAGACCATTGATAAAGCACTGATCCTACCGTGCTCGTCTCTTATTACTTCAACTTTATTACCACCGTAAAGAACAGTGGTTCTTGAACCTTCCGGAAGTTGTGAAAGACTTAATTGCACAGGTTTCTTCTCGCCGACCGGTTTCGTAGCCATCAGCCTGAATCCGGCATATCCAAGTTCAAGACCGAATGCAGCTCCGGCTCCCACAAGAACCTTGCCTATGAAGCCTCTCCTGTTCACTCTTTTTACACCGGGTTCGGGGAGGATATCAACCGGTTCTTTCTCTTCTCCGTTTTCAGGATTCTCGCCGGGTCCTTCCTGGGGTTCAGGATTTATATCCTTTTTTTCTTCTTCAGACATAATTACTCCTTACGTGTTGTGCCGTTAACTGCGTGCCTTGTACGGTCTTCGCCTGGTATGAATCCTTCCGGAGAATACTCTTTTACCTCGGGAACACCAACATACGAATGACAGTTATTACAGGAAGTTTCTACCTCATGACAGGACATGCATTCCCGTTCTGTGAATTCATTCTGCTGTATCGACTGCATGTGGCGTGGTTTCCACTGTTCAATAGGGTTATGATACTCAGGGATCAACAGTTTGTCGGAGTCGATCTGTACAGCGAGGGGACCTTCACCCCGCAGTTCGGGTTTTTTTGGAAAACCGCATCCTGCAGCAAGTACTAAAGAAACTATTACAACAACAAGTATTCCTCTGTAGGTCCATGTTAACATGGTTATTTCCTCATTTCATTTACAGTATAATTGCCTTTAATAAAAGGTCGTGTATTCCGCCAACTTCTGCGGGTACTTTATGATATTTCATGACTTCAGGGAGATTGGCTTTGCAGATAGCGCACGGGGTTGCAAGGTAATTTGCACCGGTTGCCCGGCAGGCCTCAGCTCTCGGTTTTCCGCCAAGCATACGCAGTTCGTGGATCTCATCAGCAAGCATCCCGCCGCCGGCTCCGCAGCAATATGTCTTCTCCCTGATGCAGTCTTTATGCATCTCAACGAAATTATTTGCAGTCATTTTAATCATTTCACGCGGCCATTCGAACATTCCTGTCCTGAGTGTTGCGTTTGAGCCCCGGGCAACATTACAAGGATCATGAATAGTGATCTTAACATCATCATTAGCAGTTTTATCGATCTTGAATGTACCTTTTTTCATCAGATCATAAGTCAGTTCACAGATATGCTTAGGATAGGGTGGATCAAACATATCCATATCCTTATTAAAAGTATTTGTAAATGGGAATCCTGCACGCCAGGCATGGCCGCATTCTCCCCAGATTATACTCTTTACACCAAGTTCCTTAGCAGCTGTTACTATTCTCTGGTTAACCCGTTTCTGGTTCCAGTAATTAAGGAACATTCCAAAATTTCCACCTTCATCAGCATATGTAGACGTTGTCCATGAGATACCCGCAGCATAGAACATAACAGCGTATCCCATCATGGTGTTCACATTTGCAAAGTTATCGGCAGAAGGCATAACAAGCAGCACATCGGCACCTTTCTCATCAACAGGAAGCCGTATATCTTTTCCGTATTCCTCCTTAAGCTCATCCTCGAGGAATTCACTGCTGTCTACCCACGCCATCGGCCAAATACCGAGGTTGTTTCCGGTCTGATATACCTTGTGAACAACTTCAGTAACATACTTGGTTGCAACACCTATTCGAGCCATGATCTCACGAGCGGCCATAGTAATCTGACCCGTATCTATCCCATATGGACAGAACACTGAGCACCTTCTGCATTCGGAACACTGATAAAAATAAGTTTTCCATTCATCAAGTACTTCTTCTGTAAGCTCAACAGCCTCATCGGCATTTGACCAGAGTTTTCCGGCAGCAGTGAAGTATTTTCTGTATACTTTTCTTAGCAGCTCAGCTCTTGCAACAGGCATGTTTTTCGGATCACCTGTTCCGAGAAAAAATTGACATGCTGATGCGCAGTTTCCGCATCGCACGCAGGTATCCATAAATACTCTGAGTTCCTTATAATGGCCAAGCAATTCATCAAATATCTTTATAGCTTCTTCCTGCCAGTTCGGAACTCTCTCCACAGGTAAACTGATACCTGACATATCCCTCTTTTTAGCCGGATAACATACATGCTTTATTCCGGCGTCATCTTCAAGTATCGGTATGTCAAAAGGATAATGCATTTATATTTCCTTTATTTTGTTTTGCTGTTATTCAAGGGCAACTAATCGCCTTTCTTGTATTTATCATATTCAGCTTTGATCTTCCAGCCGGCAGGGTATATGATCCCTTCAGGATGCTGGTCGGTTCTCTTTTCTTCAAAATTTTCAGAAGTGTAGTACGGTTCAGACGGTACTTCATAATCCCAGGGATTCGCATGACGTCTTTTCTCGATATCATTTCTCTGGAACATTGTCGGGCTGAAGAAAACACCCGGTGCATGTAGAAGTTTTGAGAATGGAAAGTAAGCGAATAATGCAAAAACAAGAAGTAAATGTAATACTAATAATGGTTCCATATCAGGAGCGTTGATCCTGAAGGAGAAAAGGCCGAGAATAAAAGCTTTGACATCCACAAGATAAATTCTTTCCTGATAATTCATCCATAGTCCGGATACTGCGATAGCAATAAGTATAAACAGCATATAATAATCTATTGGTAATGATATATAAGCATTCCGTTCTGCATACAGTCTTCTGGCAAACAGCAATAACAGAGCGGCAAGCATTACATATCCGGCGTAGATTCCTGAATAATAAAAAAACATCACCCAATCGGGAACAGGGTAGACAAAGAAGCGGATATGCCTTAGCAGCACCAACAGAAGAGCTGCATGAAAAGCCCAGGCAATCAGCCATAAATATTTATTTGTCTTGAAGACTTTCCTGAACAGGGTAACTTCAATTGCCATACTGGCAAAAACTCCCGGTATCGTAGGAGGGGTATTTACCGGTATTCTCAATGGAGCAGGCGTTTTAGCATAAACGTATATACGGTATACCAGGCCGAATACGAATATAAACATTGAAGCCCATCCAATTAAGGAGAATAATATTGCTGGTAAGTTCATAAGGTCTCCTTAGAGTCAGCTAAATGATCTATATATAGTTGTAATAGGACTAATAAAAAATTTAAATTTTCAAATGTGAAAAATCTCACATTTCCTGGATATAAAACTTCCTCGTTTTGTGGCGGAAGCTACCCGCCAAACTGGGATCAGATAAAAATGAAGACAGCTGATATCATTACAGAATGAGGCAGGGGAGAGAAACCCCTACCTCATGCTAAATGATATAATTTTAAACGCAACCGGTCGGTTTTGCTAAGCCGGCTACCTTACAGGCACCTTTAGCAGGACCTGACGGAAATAATTCGTAAATCTCTTTAAGAGAAAAACCGGTTTCTTTACAGAGTTTACGGATCATTGGTGCGACCTGGAATTTTAAGAAATAATCGCGAAGATAATTTATGACTTTCC
>JANQEH010000071.1 GCA_028278455.1 bacterium | reverse complement strand
GCGGGACATTGATGTTGAGAAAAGTATAGTCAGGCAGTCCGTTTTTCAAGACAAGCTTCGCGAAATAATTTGCTACCTCGGCAGACATCTCATAATCTTTAAATGTGTAGGACGCCAGTGAAACAGCAATGGCCGGGATATTCATCAATCCTCCCTCTGCAGCGCCAGCTACTGTACCTGAATATATTGTGTTCACAGCTGTATTTGGCCCCTGGTTAATACCTGACACTACCAGGTCAGGTCGTATCTCCATGAGCTCATGGATCCCGAATTTTACGCAATCAGCACAAGTCCCGTTGAGTGTCCAGCCGAATAACTCACCATTCTGGTAATGCTCATTAAGCCTGAGAGGTATTTTCATTGTTATTGCATGCCCCTGGGCGCTTTTCTCCGAATCCGGGGCAAGGATCGTGCAGTCTCCGATGGATTTCATCGCGTTATATAATGCCTTTATTCCGGGAGCTGTAATCCCATCATCATTAGTCAGCAGTATTCTCGGTTTTGATCTCTTTTTTGTCATCTTGAAAGAACTCTATCGTTTCAATTATTTTATCTCTTAATTGGTGACGGTTAATTATCATATCTACAAATCCCTTCTCCTGGACAAACTCTGAGGTCTGAAAACCTTCAGGCAGGTCTTCTCCTATTGTCTGTTTAATAACCCTTGGCCCTGCAAATCCAACAAGGGCTCCCGGTTCAGCAATAATAATATCCCCGAGCATAGCGTAACTGGCCATTACCCCTGCTGTTGTTGGATTTGTCAATACGGAAATGTATAATCCCTTGTTTTCATTGAGTTTTGCGAGCTTGGCGCTGGTTTTTGCCATCTGCATTAGCGATAGTATCCCTTCCATCATACGTGCACCGCCTGTAGCAGACACAACGATCAGTGGAAAACCCGTCTCGATAGCCCTGTCGATCGCTCTTTTAATCTTCTCTCCTACAACAGATCCCATACTTCCGCCAATAAATGCGAAATCCATTATACCGACTACAACAGGGTAATCGTTTATCCTTCCGTATCCTGTCCTGACAGCATCTTTTAAGCCTGATTTATTTTTCGCAGCCTTAATCCTGTCAGTATATTTCTTAGTATCTTTGAATTTAAGGGGATCATCCGATGTCATGTCCGGATCAGTTTCCTGGAAACTACCCTTATCAAGCAGCAGTTCAACATACTCTCCGCTTGATATTTTGAAATGATACTGACATTTAGTACATACACCAAGATTCTTATCAAGTTCCGGTTTATAGATAATATCACTGCAGCCGTTACATTTGATCCAGAGTCCTTCCGGCATATCTTTCTTTTTTTCAGTACTGATCCCCTTTTTATCTCTTTTGAACCACGCCATCTATTTCTCCAAAAAATATTTTTCCATAATTATTGCGTCTTCATTATCCGAATAATATTTTTTCCTTACTCCGGCATTAACGAAACCGAATTTCCTATACATCTCTATCGCCGGCATATTAGATTTCCTTACTTCAAGCACTGCGGTGGAAATATTCTGCGAAATTCCGTCATCGAGCATATATCTCAGGAGTTTTTCACCGATCTTCTTTCGCCTGTGTTTTTTATCCACTGCAATATTCGCAATATATGTCTCACTGCCTGCTGACCAATAAAAACCGTAACCGGCAATTTTCTTATCGAGTTCGGCGATTATCCCTTTGATATAGCTGTCACCCAGGACAATATCCGATATTCCCTTCTTAGTCCATGGGCTTGGAAAAATCTGCACCTCCATCTCCGCAACTATGTCAATATCCCTACCGTCCATTAGCCTTATTTTCACTTTCCCGCTCATTTTCCAGGATCGAATTTTTCCCTTTTACGGAATTTCAGTGAATGCATATAAACCGGTTCGATATCTTTCAGATCAGGCCTATATCCCGCTTTCATCATCTCCAAACCTGCTTCAGCAATTACCTTTCCCGATATGCCGCAGGTAAAAATACTTTTCTTACTGGTAAACAGGCGGCCGGCTTTTTCTGAATTTCCAGCATCCTGAATCGCAATTGACCTGAATGTTTCCTGTAAACCTGTCAGATCATCCCAGGCACCTTCTACAATTTCCGGCTCATGATCAAGTCCCGGCTGTTCTATTACGGTATAAGAAATAATGTCTCTTTTATACGGGATTATGCAGCAAACCGGGTATTGATCCGCCGGTACAGGTAATGCCAGGGCATTGAAGGCGATTATCCCTATAAGCGGGATACGCAGTCCATAAGCCAGGCCTTTTGCCGTGCTCAATCCAACTCTAACTCCTGTAAAAGAACCGGGACCGATGCAAACTGCAATTCCGTCTATTTCACATTTAGCGGTTTCCGTCATGTCCAGCAGGTCATCTATCAGCACATACAAACTTTCAGTAAAACTGTTTTTTGTTGCGTCCGTCTTTTCTAGAGATCCGGTACTGTCTCCACATAAGCCGATACTGCTATGTCCTGCTGATGTTTCTATTCCTAAAACTATCACACGTCTATATTACAATTCTCCTGCAATCCTGTTTTCCCGGGACATGATCCATTTCGATGATCTTCGCATTATCCGGGAGTATTTCCTTAATCCTTTCCGCCCATTCTATCAGGCAAACATGTTCAGAATCAAAATACTCGTCCAATCCGAGCATTTCTGCCTCCTGGGCAGTCTTCAGTCTATAACAATCAAGATGCAGTATTTTATAATCGCCATTATAAAGATGCATCAATGTAAATGTCGGGCTTGTTACCTCTTCAGTAACACCAAGAGCTCTGCATATTGATTTGATAATAAAAGTCTTACCGCTTCCGAGATCACCGTTAAAACCGATAATATCTCCCGCCTCAATACCTTCTGCGATCTTCCTGCCTAATTTTGTTGTCTCCCGGGGGTTTTCAGAGATATACTCCTTCACCTTGTCAGCCCTTCAAGGGTTATAACCGGCAGTACAATCTCGTCCAACGAAATACCCCCATGATGAAAACTGTCGCTTAAAATTTTTACATACTGGTTGTAATTTGTAGGATAGACTAAGAAGAAGTCCTCCTTTGCCAATAGATATTGAGTATTTATTCCTCTTAACGGCAGTTTATATGCAACCGGATCCTTAATCTGGAGGACCTGCTTCTGATTGCATTTCAAGTTCCTGCCGAATTTATATCTGACACTTGTTGAAGTTTCTCTGTCTCCGATAACTTTAGTCGGTCTTGTTCCCCTGATACTTCCATGATCTGTGGAAATTATTACCTTCACTTTCATATCCGACAATGTTCTGAGCATCGATAATAACGGTGAATGCTCGAACCATGAATTTGTAAGCGTTCTATATGCCGATTCATTAGGTGCTATCTCTTTCAGAATATCAGATTTACTTCTCTTATGAGCCAGAATGTCAACAAAATTCAGCACCATGCAGAAAATATCTGCTTGCAGGTATGAGTTGAGATTTTTGTCTGTATGCAGCGTCTCATCATGATCCATTATCTTTACATAACGGGTAACGAGCTCCTTACCGGGCAGCTTCCTCTTAATCAACTCGTCAAGGAACCGGTGTTCTAATCTGTTCGCGCTGTGCTCATCCTCTTCTCCCTTCTGCCATAGATCGGGCATTTTCCTCTCAATTTCCCTCGGAAAATAGCCACTAAAAATTGCATTCCTTGAATAAGGTGTAGCAGTGGGGAGAATCGAAAAATAATAGTCTTTTGTAACTTTGTAATAATCATACAGGAACGGTTCCATGGCAAGCCACTGATCCGTTCTCAGACAATCGAGCAAGATAAACACGACTTTTTCGCCTTTTTCCACCCATGGGAATACCCAGTTCGGGAATACGTCAACGGAAAGCTTAGGACGGTTATCAGAGTTGATCCAATTGATATAATTACGTTCCACATACCTGCTGAACGTCAGGTTCCCCTCTCTATGAAGGTCCTGCACAGTCTGCTGAAATCCCAATTCTGGATATTTATCGAGTTCGAGTTCCCATTCAATTATCTTCAGGTAAGCTTTGATCCATTCTTCATGATCAAGATCATCCTGAATCCTCTGGGAAATGTTCATAAACTCACGCGAGTAATCTCTAGACAAATGCTCCTGGGCAATCTTCTTGGAATCGAAAATCTTCTTGATAGCGAGAAGGATCTGGCTTGGATTCACGGGTTTGGTGAGATAATCGGTTATTTTACCTCCTATGGCGTCCTCCATCAAGCTCTCTTCTTCATTCTTTGTAACCATTATTATCGGTATTGTGGGATTGAACTCACGGATCTCCGATAATGCGGTCAGCCCATCTTTTCCGGGCATATTTTCATCAAGCATAATCAAGTCGAAAGGTTCTTTTCGCGTAAACTCTACAGCATCATCACCGTTTGTTACAGACGTAACTTTATAACCCTTCTGCTCGAGGAAGATTATATGAGGCTTCAGGAGTTCTATCTCATCATCAGCCCAGAGTATTTTCATATCAGCCATATTTTCATATTTTTATTTTAGCCTATTAATATATTAATTAAATATAATATAAGCAATATATTATACTGCCTGCACGAGCTCATGTCAACTTTATACAGGAACCGAATCCAGCTCTTTAACTGCTTTAAACTGCTGATTCGATAAAATCGTTTCAGGTTTTTATTTTTAATCAGGAAATTACGCGGAACAATCATACTTAATGATCGTAATTACAGCAAAGATTTACAGCCTATAATAAGGATATTATATTGCCCGGTATAAAAATGTTTTGCTTTGTTTCGATGTTTCTGTTGATATTTTCAATCCCCATCTTCTCACAGGATACTGTAGGACCTGAATATAAGATCGAATGGAAATATAAAGCCAAACCTCCTGATCATATCAGTAATCATGTTTTGGTTACGGTGAATAATATCATCTTTGCTATGGGAGGAAGGAATTACAAAGAAAACGACCACAATAAATATAGTTACATGTATGATACTGTGAAAGACAAGTGGTATGTAAGGAGAGATACTCCATATTCTCACAGCAATCATGCAGCTGTTACAATAGACGGGAAGATTTATACAGTTGGAGGAAACAGCAATTCGGAAAAACTGGAGGGGTACGATCCTGACTCTGATACCTGGGTGCTATTGGCTCCAATACCCTCTCCACGACAACACATAAACTATTCTGCAGCGGCCGTAGGGAAAAAAATATATGTTTTCGGTGGTATAGAACGTAAAGGCGACCAATTCCTGGGAGTGATCAATAAAAACGAAGTATATGATATCGAATCCGGATTGTGGGAGGAAAAAGCCCCAATGCCTGTTCAAAGGCAGTGCATTGTTGCAGTAGAGTTTAGAGATAAAATATATCTGATAGGCGGCATGGGTGAGGACTACATGGATAAAAATGATGTTTTCATGTACGATCCCATTGCTGACGAATATTTAAAAAAGTCCAGTATTCCCATTAAACGAATGCCCATCGGCGCTGCGGTTGTAGGCGATAAAATATATTTCGTTACCGGAGTAAGACCTGAACAGTCTGTTTCGATGGTATTTGTATATGATCCCGAAAACGACAAATGGAGTAAAGCGTCAGATGTCCCGGAATCATTCAGATGGGCTGAAACAACATCATGCGGAGGTAAACTATACATAATTGGAAAACAAGTCTGTTTAGAAGGAACTATAATTGGTAAGTAGATTACTTAATAGTCTATCAGTCTATAGCTACCCTGCCTTCGAGGGCTTTTGAGAGGGTTAATTCGTCGGTAAACTCCAGCTCACCGCCGGCAGGAAGTCCCTGGGCAAGGCGCGAAAGTTTTACTTCGAGGGGTTTAATCAGCCTTGTAAGATAGAGGGTTGTTGCTTCCCCTTCCACGCTCGGGTTTAGAGCGATTATTATCTCACCAACCTCATCTTTGATCCTTGTAAGAAGCTCCCTGATCCTGATATCATCAGGCCCGACCCTGTTTAGGGGTGAAAGCACTCCACCAAGTACATGAAACACACCGGAATACCTCCCTGCCTTTTCGATAATCGGTATATCACTGGCTCGCTCAACCACACAGATTACAGACCTGTCACGTTTTGTATCCGAACAGATCACACAGAGTTCTTCTTCTGCAAAATTAAAACACTCTGTACAGAACCTGATACTATCTTTAGCGGCTACGATGGCTTTAGCGAATGAAACTGCCTCATCACGCGTATTCTTCAACACGAAGTATGCAAGTCTCTGGGCTGTTTTACGCCCTATCCCCGGAAGCCTGGTAAATTCCTTTATCAGCTCTTCAAGACTTTTAGGATTACTGTCCATAGAAAGATTTCATTTGATAAACCTCGACTAAAAAAGGGTATATGAGACATTTTTATAAACCGCAAGGGCGTTTCTTGAAACGTCCGAATATTATTCAGCATATTTAAGATGTGTTTCATGAAATGCTTTTAATAAAGCATAACTGAATTCAATAAATAAACAGGTATCGAATATATTCACTATTACTGCTATTTACAGACCGGGCATGTTCATTCCCGGAGGAAGTCCTCCCAGCATACCGCCTGTAGCTTCATTCATTTTTTCTTTTGCTGCTTCACCTGCTTTTTCCATTGCCTGGTTAACTGCAGCAACTACCAGATCCTCGAGCATTTCAACATCATCAGAATTCACAACCTCAGGATCGATTTTAATCGATTCAACTTCCTGTTTTCCATTTGCGACTACCTTTACCATTCCGCC
>JANQEH010000063.1 GCA_028278455.1 bacterium | reverse complement strand
TTTTCGTTGGTTTTCGCGGTACTGCTGGCGAGCATTTTTGTATTTGAATCTTCTGATGTAATCAGCCAGCCGCCGCCGAAGATGCCGCAGAAGGTATCTTATTCACAATCGCTTTACAGTGCTTTAGAATACCGGTGTATCGGACCATCACGCGGCGGAAGGGCAACTGCTGTAGCCGGGATCCCAACTCAGCCGTCAACTTTCTATTTCGGCGCGACCGGTGGGGGTGTTTGGAAGACTACAGATTACGGCCAGAACTGGAGAAACGTATCCGACGGATTCTTCGCAACCGGATCTATAGGCGCAATCAGGGTATCTCTGTCCAATCCGGATGTCGTATATGTCGGAACCGGCTCGGACGGTATTCGTAGTAATGTCATCACCGGCAAGGGTGTTTATAAATCCTCAAACGGCGGAAAAACGTGGACACATATCGGGCTCAAAGATGTCGGTCAGATCGGCGCCGTCGAGATACATCCGGATAATCACGACATAGTCTATGTGGCAGCAATCGGACAGGCATTCGCACCGAATCCCGAACGTGGAGTTTACCGCACTAAAGACGGCGGTTCAACCTGGGAACTTGTGTTATTTATATCGGAAGAGACCGGGGCAGTTGATCTGGAACTTGCACCTGATGATCCGAACACAATCTATGCTGGTGTATGGCACGGTAGACGTCAACCATGGACGATAATTAGTGGAAACATGGAAGGCGGACTTTATAAATCTACGGATGCCGGAGATAACTGGAAAAAACTGACCGAAGGGCTGCCAAAAGGTGTATTTGGAAAGAGTGATTTCGCCGTATCGGCTGCAGATCCGGCAAGGGTATACGCCCTGATCGAGGCTAATCCCCCTGAGGGAGGGCTCTATCGCTCAGATGACAGGGGCGAGACCTGGTCGATGGTAACCGATTATTATCCACTACTTGATAGACCGTTCTATTATTTAAATATAGATGTTGATCCTTCAGACGCAGATGTGCTGTACGCTAATTCCACTGGGTATTTCAGGTCTACTGATGCGGGAAAAAGATGGAACAGGCTTTCAACACCTCATGGCGATAACCATGATATCTGGATCAATCCAAACGATCCAGACCTATTTGTACAATGTAATGACGGCGGAGCTAATGTTACAAGGGATGGCGGGAGAACCTGGTCCTCGATTAATAATCAATTGACAGCAGAGCTGTACCAGGTTGCGGTTGACGATCAGTTCCCTTATTGGGTATACGCAGGCCAGCAGGATAACAGCACAATAATGGTCCCGAGCCTTCCTCCCTATTCTCCAGCTATCGGGCCGAAAGGATTCTGGCAGGCGATCGGCGGATGTGAAACCGGCCCTGCCGTACCGAAACCGGGCAACCATAATATTGTCTATGCTAACTGCAAGGGAAGATTCGGCCGCTATAATAAGGAAACCGGACAGGAAAAACAGTATTATGTCGGCGCTTCGAACATGTATGGACATAATCCTAAAGATCTGAAATTCAGATTCCAGAGGGTTTCTCCAATTCACATTTCACCCCATGATCCGAATATCGTTTACCATGCTTCTCAATACCTGCACAAGACTACAGACGAAGGTGTAACATGGGAAACAATTTCACCGGATCTTACGGCATTTGAGCCGGATAAACAGGTTATCTCCGGTTCACCGATCACGAGGGATATTACTGGTGAAGAATTTTACAGCACCATTTATGCCGTTCAAGAATCCCCGCTGGAGAAAGGTTTGATCTGGGTAGGCGCGAATGACGGACCTGTTCATGTAACAAGGGATGGTGGTGACTCCTGGACTAATGTAACACCGCAGTCTCTTCCACCGGGCGGCCGTGTCCAGACTATCGAACCGTCACCGCACAGGCCCGGCAAAGCATTTTTCGCCACGTACAGGTACCTGATGGGTGACTGGAAGCCATACATATACAAGACAAAAGATTACGGAAAGACATGGTCTCTTCTTACAAACGGAGAAAACGGTATTCCTGCAGATTTCCCGACAAGAGTGATCAGAGAAGATCCCGACCGTGAAGGACTGCTATATGCAGGAACTGAATTCGGAATGTTCATTTCTTTCGACGAAGGATTCAGCTGGCAGCCATTCCAACTGAATCTCCCTGTTACTCCTATAACAGATATTAAAGTATACAGAAAAGACCTTGTTCTCTCTACAATGGGGAGATCATTCTGGATACTAGATGACATTACTCCGCTTCACCAACTTTCAGATGAGGTCGCATCTGCAGGTTATCACCTTTATTCTCCGAGAAAAGCATACAGGATGCGTTACAGGGGTACACGCGGTGGATCTGCAGATCCTGAATATATCCGGCCGGGTGTTATAATTGACTACTACCTGTCGGAAGAACCTGCGGAATTGAGACTCGAGATCCTCGATGCCTACGGCAATCTCGTAAGAACATTCTCTACTATACCTTCGACAGAATCTTCAGGTAATATCGAAACTATGAACATTAACATGGAAGCTTTGAAAAGCGCAGGTACTTCCAGGCTGAATAAAAAAGCCGGTATGCACAGATTCATCTGGGACATGAGCCATGCAGGAGCATGGAGCGCCAACAGCAGAATGGCAGGCAGGCGCGGCCCGACCGCTGTACCGGGAATCTATCAGGTAAGGCTTTCTGCAGGAGATTGGAGCAGCACCGAGAAATTCGAGCTCCTGGCGGATCCGAGGATTGTAAAAGACGGTGTAACTCAGAATGATATGCTTGCTCAGCTAAATATCAGTTTCAAGGTAAGGGACCTGATCAGCAGAACCAATATGACTATCGAGAAAATAAAAATGATGAAGGAAAGCGCATCGAATAGGGATGCAGAGAAACTGGATGGGCTGTATAACAGGCTGGTAACTGCAGGCGGAAGGTATCCTCAACCAATGATCTCTGCCCAGATCAGTTATTTATATTCGATGTTGAACCGGGCTGATCAGAAACCCGGAAAGGATGCCTACATCAGGTACGATGAATTGAAAACTCAGGTTGAAGATATAATAGCTGAACTGAATCAAATAAATAATTAAACAACACAATAATAAATTAAGGGCTGTTGAAAAACAGCCCTTTTTTATTATAAAGTATTAATTACCCGAAGGTTTATTTTAATGATTTCTGATTCTTCAGATTTATATGGTTCCTGGTATCAGAAGATACCCAAAGTAGAGCTTCATATCCATCTTGAAGGCGCCATTCCAATTGACGCATTATGGGAGATCGTCCGGAAATATAAAAATGAGCATTCGGTTTCAAGTATTGAAGAACTCGGACAAAAGTTTGTTTTCAGGGATTTTTCTCAATTTATAGAAACATGGACCTGGAAGAATAAATTTTTAAGAGAATACGACGACTTTGCTTACATATCTGAATATGTTGCCCGGGACCTGCTATCTCAGAACATCAAGTATGTGGAAATGTTCTATTCTCCTTCCGAATTCACTGTTCATGGCCTCGAAATCCAGAAATTGACTGAGTCAATTCGCCTGGGATTATCAAGAGTACCTGAAATAGAGATCGCTCTGATCGCAGACCTGGTGCGTGATTTCGGCCCAGAAAGAGAAATGATCACCCTGGAAAGAATATACGAAGTTAAAGATTCCGGAGTAATCGGAATAGGTATCGGAGGTTCTGAGAGAGAATTTCCTCCCCAAGTTTTCGAACAGGTTTTTAAAAGAGCACGAGAATTTGGATTCAAGACTAATGCTCATGCCGGTGAAGCTGCAGGTAGAGAAAGTATTTGGGGAGCAATTGACACCTTGAAGGTTGACCGGATCGGGCACGGTACCCGTGCCTTTGAGGACAACAGGTTATTAGAATATCTCGCAGTGCACAGCTTCCCGCTGGAAATGTGTCCGGTTTCGAATATCCGCACCGGAGTAGTTCACAGTATTATAGATCACCCGATAACTGACTATTATAAAAGAGGTATGAAAGTAACTGTGAATACTGACGATCCAACGATGTTCAATACGAGCTTGGCTTATGAATTTCAGCGATTGGTCGAGAAATGCGGATTCTCTAAAGCAGATATATGCAGACTGATATTGAACGGAATTGAAGCTTCCTGGCTGGCGGAGGACCAGAAGCAGAACTATATCGATGATTTTGTAAATAACAAGTTCTGGAATGAGTTATAATTTCAATATCTCATGGAAGAAGTACTGAGATATCCTGAACTTCTTCCCAACTGCCAGAATCCTTCGATTCTTCTGCAGCAATTCCAACCATTTGGAGTTTCGCAACCTTCTTTGCATTATTAATTGTAGAATAACCTATTTCAACGGCATCCAGAAAAGCAGCAACGGATTCGTGCATACCCGGCCAGTCAGCATAAGGTAATATAGCGGGGTAAGATTCGCTTTTCCAATCCGGCTCTTTCTTTGACCTGTACTTAATTTGACCTGTAAGCAGATCGATTAACAAATCACCATCTTCTCCATTTATTTCGATTTTTATTTCTAGTGGACCGACACTTGATATATTCGATCGCAAAGAACCCCATACTCCGTCATAATCAAGATAACCTACACTCTGATTCTGCCTCCTCCCGGGAGTGCCGGTGCCGTCCATTAGTAATACGCGTTTTGGTTCATTATTCAATATCCTGTTTAAAACATCGACATACCAGGTGCAAAGATGATTAAAATTGCATAAATCATAGTTCGATACAGGCCCCCAGCCTGACCGAAGATAGATCTCTGCCATCTCCACTTTTCCGAATATCTTCTTCCGGACGAGTTCAGATGCACAATCTACAGCAGGGATCAATCCAAGTTCAAGATCAGCAAAAGTAATCTGCTCAGCAGCCAGAAGTTTTTTAAGCATTGGGATAAGGTTTTTACGGGTATCTGAAATGGGTGGTTCATAGAACACGTGGATACCGGACTCCAGAGCTACAGACAAAGTCTCTTCATGCATCTGATCAGGAACTGCGATCATAATACCGTCAACTTCCGGCCCGGCAAGAAGTTCCTGGATTCCCTGAAATACATGAATATCCAGTCCATATATTTTGGTGATGTAATCCCGGGTATCCGGACTAGGCGCTGCCGCTGAAATTATTTCCGCCCTTCCATCCCGATTAAGTGCTGGAATAATTGCGTCCTTTGTCCATGAACCGTATCCAATTAGTCCTATTCGTATACCAGGCATAGTATCCCTTCAAAGGTTTTCAGATGTCAATACTGTAAAGTCTTTCCTAAAATATGGAGAATTTTCATAGAATTTACAAATCCATAATCAGGTGAAACTCGCTATTACTATGTGTTCAATATTACATCCTGTTGATATCAAAAAAGATCGAAAAAGCGATGCAAAAAGACAACACTTTGATTATTGTAATTTTAGGCAATGATCAGGACCAGGCCTCTTAATCTTCAGAGTATTATTCATACCGGAGCATATCTACAGGATTAGCCCTTGCGGCTTGGATCACCTGGTAGCTTATCGTTAAGAAGACAAGGATCATCACAGTCAATGCAGCATAAAGAAAGATCGAAATCGAAATATCAATCCTGTATGCATAATTCTCAAGCCATCTATTCATAGTATACCAGACTGCAGGCCATGCCATTATATTAGCTGCCAAAACCAGTTTTATTGATTCCCCGGACAGAAGCATTATCAATCCATTTATCTTTGCACCGTGGATTTTTCTGATACTAACCTCCCTGATCCTTGAATCAATAGTAATCGAGATCATCCCGAAAACACCCAGACATGCTATAAGTACTGCAAATCCCGTTGAATATTGGACTATACCTTTCCATTTCTGTTCATTACTGTAAGATTTGGCCACCTCTTCATCAAGAAATGAATAGGTGAACGGTTTGTCAGGCTGCAATTCCTCCCAGGATTTTTTCATAAAATCAAGTGATTCTGAAATTTTTTCTTCAGAAATCCTGACAATAACAAAATTTATATTATGTACCGGATTTAAATAATAGAGTGTCGGGGGAATATCCCCCCGCATGTTTTCCGTAAAGAAATCCTTGATTACACCAATAATATTCAGTTTGAGAAAAAAACCTTCCAGTTGTTTTCCCACAGGATCTTCCAATCCGAGTTCCCTAACCATAGCCTCGTTCACAATAACTCCGGATTTATCGCTCGGAAATTTTCTCGAGAAATCCCTACCCTCAGAGACTTCAATTCCAAGAGTCTTGAAATAATCAAATTTTGTTCTAACGGTTTTAGTAAAGATATTTTTTTCTTCGGTTTTAACATCATTATAAAGATTTGACAATTCAAATGCAGAATTGGCACCGGTTATACTAAGAACACCTGAGAATTGGCTTATTCTTTCCTTATATGTATCGTAAAATGCTTCTCCTGCCTGAAAATTATTAACCTGCGTTCTTATTATTATAATGTTTTGCCTGTCAAAACCTGGATTAGTATGTATCATGAAGTCTATCTGCCGTCCAAGAATAATTGTCGATATTATCAGGAAGACCGAACAGGCGAACTGAGCTATTACAAGAACTTTTGTTATAATATTTCTTCCGGTCAGACTAAGCCTCCCACGGAAGATCTCGATCGGCCTGAACTTAGAGATAATAAATGCAGGATAACTGCCGGCAACTATACCGGTTACCACCAGTAAGGAAAATATAAATATCAATCCCGGAAATGATAACACACCATTTGTAGTGAGAGATTTCTCAGAAAGTTCATTGAATACCGGTATTGCAAGTAGCGAAAAAAGTATCCCGAATATAGCTGCGGAAAGTGTAATAACAACTGATTCAGTTAAGAATTGCCTAACAAGCTGATGTTTCCTGGCACCGACTACCTTTCTCATACCGACCTCTAATCCACGCCGGGATGCCAATCCAAGTGACTGGGTTATGAAGTTGATACATGCTATTAGCATGATCCCAAGAGCTATCCCGCTAAGAATATATATATTAGTAAGATCCGGACTTCCATCTATATATCTGTCTAAGTGAATATCACTCATCCGCTGCAGATCAAATGAAAGCGGCTCGCTTTTGCTTTCTTTGTCATCAAACAATGATCTCCTCATTCTATCGAATGTAGAAGAATAGAATTTCTTGCCAAATTCGTCGTATCTTTCAATAATCCTTGAATAAGAATTTTTATCTTTCAATTCAACATATGTCTGCATTTTACCGTGCCAGCCCATCCATAATTCCAGCCTCCTTTCCATACCAAATGATCTCATACTCTCGATCGGGATTAGAATATTATACTGTATAGTTGAATTGGGAGGCGCATCTTTAGTGATCCCGGTTACAATGAAATCATTTTTGAATTCACCGGAAATAAGCGTTATAATCTCTCCAACCGGATCACTGTTTCCGAAATATTTTCTTGCATAGGTTTCTGACAAAATAATTGAATTAGGCTGATCCAGGACATGTTCAGAACTTCCCGCTATTAAAGGAAATGAGAACATAGTAAAAAAGTCAGGATCTACGAGAAGAACATCAAGATTCTCAATAGAATTTTCGTATTTCATTGTCAATTGCGTTTGATAAGTCCTGACACAGTCCAATACATCAGGAAAGAATTCCTCCATTTCAGGGCCATGTGGAAAAACAACTATTCCCATATTCCAGTTAACACTTCCGTCAGGATGGTGTACGTTTGTAGTAAGCCTGTATAGTCTATCCGATTTCAGGTGAAACCTGTCGAATGATGCTTCGTCTACAATGAACAGAAATATAAGTATCACTCCTGCGATTCCTATCGACAGGCCAAGGATATTTATAAAAGAATAGAACTTGTTCTTTATCAGACTTCTGATAGCGATCTTTAGATAGTTCTTGAACATTACTGTGCTCCTGCAAGATTCGTAAATAAGATAATCAGGTATCGATAAAATAATCTGGGCAAGATACCATAATACCGCTAGACTATAACCCGAACTTTCTTTAACTGAATAAAACCTTTCCTCGAATTCCCCAAGGGCATCATAACTGACACGCCTGTCTACAATCCTATCCAGAATCCTTGCTAATATCCATGGTGGTTTTCTCATGTGATTTTGCATTATCTACTCGGTCTCAAGTGACGGTAAACCCGCACGAAGGGCCGCTTCAAGTTTATGGATCTCTAAAAGGGCTTTTTTGCCTTCACTGGTCAGGTTATAAAACACCTTTCTGCGGCCCCCTCTTTCCGGAGAAGGTTCACCCTCAAAAGATGAGATCAATTCTTTCTCGAGAAGCCTGGCAAGCGGTGTGTAGATCGATCCGAAATGCATCTTCACACCGGTGATCTTCTCGATCTCCTCCCGGATCGCCATACCGTAGGCATTTTTCTGTAATTTCCAAATCGCGGTCAAAATGATCTCTTCCTGTCTGGAGAGTATCTTCATATTTTGTGATCTCC
Organism: bacterium; assembly: GCA_028278455.1. Classification (GTDB taxonomy): domain Bacteria; phylum SM23-31; class SM23-31; order SM23-31; family SM23-31; genus JANQEH01. The sequence goes on along the minus strand of JANQEH010000063.1, from coordinate 1,993 downwards.
TTTCAATTTATATGACAAATTTGAGTAAATAACGAAAAAAAAGGAGTGCATATTCTCAAGTATGTCATAAATATACGCCTATTACAATAAAATGTTTCAAATGAAATATATATCAAGCGCTTTTTCTTAATGGGAACTTTATTAATTTATCAAGGCAGTAAAACCGTTTATCAATGTTTTCATGCAATTGGTCATATTGCAGGATATGAATATATATATTTCCGTATTGATATTTTGGATATAATTATTCGCAGCATATGATGTCAAATTTATTGAGGAACGAGAAAATGGATATGGACAGAAGAAGATTTGTTTCAAGGATAATACCGGCCTGTGCGGCAGTTTGTGTTGGTTCCCCCGGTTCAAAAGCTTATGGATATATTGACCATGACATCCAGGAAATTCACAAATTCGAGAAAAAACATGATAAGAAATACAGCTTTCTGCAATTGTTCCAGATGAATAACCGGGCAATGGTCAGGTTTGCGCGAACTGTTGAACGAAAATACGGGAAAGATGCTATGCTGGATCTCGTAAAGGAATGCGCCAGAGACAGGATCCTTCCGGGATGGAAGAAGAGAGTTTTCAAGTTCCCCGACAGAAGTCTGAAGACTTTGAAAAACTATTTGTATCCAGATCAGATCAATAAAACTTCTCATACAATTGAGGTTATCAAAGATACTAATGAAATATTTGAGATCAAGGTAACCGAATGTCTGTATGCAGCAGGATTTAAAAAGTTAGAGGCTGTAGATATCGGCTACGCAACTGAATGCTGGGCTTATTATATGCTGGTAGAAGAATATAATCCTTCAATAAAACTCAATAGAGATAAATCCATGATGAATGGGGATGAATATTGTCATTACAGTTACATATTGAAAAAATAGTGAGTCGTCAACAGGAGCAAAAGATGGAAAAATCACAGAAACTGCAAATGGACAGGAGAAAATTTGTATCGAATGTCCTGCCGGTTTGTGCTATTACCTGTATTGGACTGGATAAATATTCTTCAATGGCCTCTTCAATAAATGACCTTGACATTTTCCAGGAAATTCACAAGTTTGACAGGGAAATTGAAAGAAGATTTACATATCGTCAGTTTATGACATTATTATCCAGAAGTATTATTGATATTGCACGAGTCACAGAAGAAGATTTAGGTAGTGAAAAAATGATCGAGACCATCAGAAAGGCAACAGACACAAGAATGATCCATAGAGGTAATACCCGGGCAATACAGTTTCCTGACACCAGCCTCAAATCATATACCGCTCAATTCAAGGCACCACAGGCACAGTCAGCTCTCACTTTTGAAATAGTCGAAGATAACGACAGAATATTTGAAATCAATGTTAAGGGATGTATCTATGCTGCTGTTTTCAGACAATTGAAATCAGAAGATATAGGTTACGCAGCAGTATGCCGGGGAGATTTCTCCTGGTCAGCAGCATTTATTTCTAAGATAAAACGCATCAGGGATAAAACCCTGATGCAGGGTGAGTCATGCTGTAACCATAAATATGTCATGGTCGGCTAACTTCCATTGTTTCATTATAACTGGAGGAGTAATAATATGAGTATTGACAGAAGGGATTTTTTTGGCAAAGCCTGCACTCTTGGTGTTTGCGGATGCATGCTGCTGTTTTCAGGTAGGTCAAGTGAACTAATTGCTGCAGGATTATCAGGCAGAGTTCAGGAATCTGGTGTATCAGCAAAGTTCACTCATAATTGGATTTCGAAATTGTTGGAGATACTGGATAAGAATCTCGAAGATAATCAGTATCTCAAAATTCTGGAAGAATGCGGCCGACAATGTGCGCGAAACCAGATCAGCGGATATATGAAATTCAAAAATAATCTGGACGGATTTCTTGAGATGTGGCAGAAACAATCCTGGATTGAAGAAATCAACTATCAAAAAGATGAGAAGATTGTCAGTATCACTGCGAAAAAAGTAACATCCTGCGGATGCCCGATGATAACTGAGCAA
>JANQEH010000038.1 GCA_028278455.1 bacterium | reverse complement strand
CCGGAAACCATCTCCCCTGAGAGCATTTCCCCGGAGAGCATCTCCGAGAAGGCCTGAACCCGGGTGCGTATTTGACCCTCGCTCCGGGCAGAGCCGTCGGTTTCCAGAGGCAGGACCGCCTGTTTCCCAGAGCTGCCGAGCAGATGGACCAGATCGAACCCGTACAAGTCACAGAACGGCATCCTGAAGTGAATAAATCCCTTAACTTTATCAGGATATAGACTCTCCATTCTCTCCAGCTCCCTCTTCCGTCCCTCCATCCGGGCACAGGGAGTTTTATTCAGATAAATACCGGCAAGATAACCGAATGGATCTTCGTATAGAGCTGCTCCCCCGCTCTCGGGAGGTTCCCATCGTGCATCGAGGCAGGAATCATTCTCGATGATTTTGAACCCCGTCTCTTCGATAACCGAGAAGATACCCTCTCCCGGCATGGGTGAGCCGGTCGCAATGATTGGTATACCCTCTTTCCTGTTTTTCCGCGGGTTTTGAGGAGAGTTTCTCATCTCTTCCAATATCCCGAGTCCCTTTCGTGGATCTGCTTGAAAAAGCCCCTGGCGAAAAGCAAAATATTCAGCGTAGGAAGAAAAAATATTCTCTTTTTTACAGGTCTCCAGCAGCTCCCTTGTTTTCTCATACAACACCGACGATTCCCGGATTCGCGCCGGGTCCGGTTTTATTCCTGCCTGCTCACACAGGCTGCTGTATAACTCTTCGAGCTGTCCGGAATAGTACCTGGCCCCTCGTTCGGTGACTTTCCGGGGAACGCTCAACATGTGAACTGGGACTTCTTCCAGCCGGAGGACATCATATACCTTCTTCATTGCATCGCAGGAATCGGTCACGACAACACCGGCAATATCCTTCTTTTTGGATCGGTAGTCGTTCAGAATCGCATGGGCATAGGGACAAACATTCCTCGATAAATCGGTTTCTTCCTGCATACAGCAGTCGGGTGAACCGGATAAACGAAAAGGGATATATCCAGCTGCATGAATTATTTCGAGAGGAACATACGAGCACGTGTAACCATAGGTGAACGTCATCGGAGACTACCTTTATCCCTTTTCCTGTACCATGGGAATACTGATCCTCACTTTTCTGCCAGTGCCGGGCATTACATCTACATCAAATTTGCAGTTGCTGGCGTGAATGATATTCTCAAGAATGCCGAACCTGTCACAAGGAGCCCCGTCCTCGGCAGTTTCGGGGTCGGAAGTAAAGAAAACGACATCCACATAATTCGCGTCGGAATCAGAGCGGATTTCCCATGCAACATTTTTATACAGCCGTTCAGCGTCATCGCCGGACTGCTGTTCTACCACTTTCCTGCCTGAGTCGAAAACACTGAAAGCCGGATAGGTATCCCAATCCTCCCTCCCGAACCACCACACCTCTTCACGGATAATTTCCAGCAGCATCTGCTCGAAATCCTTTGTAGATATCGAAGCCTCCGGTATATCTTCATTGAGTTCTAGTTCCACTTTGATTCCATAAAATCGCAAATAGCTTTCGGCGAGATGGAAAACTTTGCGAAGATACACATTCACATTGGTGGTATCGTAAATTATCGGATTTTCCAGTTCCAGCAGGTTCAGAACAGTACTCTTTATTTTCAAAAGGCCGGTCTGCATTAGAGTAATAAATTCCAAAAGTTCCCTGTTCTCTTCATATTCGTTCCGGCAGTGCTCCAGGATTGAGAGAACACCCTGGAGCGGTGTATTAATATCATGCGCAACAAACGCAGCCAATTCTCCGGCCAGTGCCCGGCTTTCCTTTTTTATCAATTCTTCCTGGAGTTGCTTGGTGGCAGACACATCGGTCAGAACTGTATAGAATGCCTTCGGTTCGTGGGTGGTTTTCACCGGTGAATCAGAAAACTGAACCCAGACAATTTTGCCGTCTTTGGACACCAGCCGGTTGGTATTGATATTAGGTGTGTCTCCCCGAGAGAACTGCCTCACTCGCTCCTTTACGCGCTGCCTGTCCGCCGGGTGAATGAAATTCAAATAATGGCGACCTATCATCTCTTCCGGTTCGTATCCGAGAATCTTTTTAATGGATGAGCTGATGTAGGTAACCCTGCCGGTCTCATCTACTGCACCGATGGCATCATTAAGATTTTCTATAATATTCTTATATCTTTCCCTGACCGAGGCGAGTTCCCGCTCATACTGCTGCTTCTCCAGAGATTCCTCGCTCTTATCGATTGTGTTCGACATCTGCACGCCCTATATGCTCCAATTGTACCATTATTTCAACGAAAGCAGGTAGGTCCGCAAATTCTGTTTCGAGTTCTGCAGGCCCATCTTTTTTCGAATATTGTCCCGGTGCGTATCTATAGTCCTGTTAGATAAATTCTTGATACTCGCAATCTCCTTACTGGTTTTTCCCTCCCGGATAAGATTCGCAATATCCAGTTCCGCGGGAGTAAGATTGAGGGATTTTGAAGTGAGCCGGGAAGAAAAGGGAGATACTATATTATGCAGGTTTGATTCGAGCACATCCAGCAGATGTATGCTCAATTCATCATTGCTGTTTATCTTGAGCTTCTCCATTATAGGCAGAATCAGCTTTTTGACATTCAACACGATATTTTCTTCCAGGGTTTCCCTGTCCCCCTCCCTCTTATCGAGGAGTACCTGAAGAGCGGTGTTCATTTTTTCCAGGTTCAAGGTCTTTTTCTCCAGTTCCTCCTTGGCCAGAAGGAGCTCCCCGGTCCGTCTCTCTACTTTTTCTTCCAGTTCATCCCTGGCCCGAATCAGCTCTTTCTCCGCCTGCTCCAGTTCCCGGTTTCTGTTTATCAGCTGGAACTGAAGCGATGTATTATTCTTTCGAATTTTCATGTTTTCAAGACATTTCCTGATTCTGAATGCCAGCTTTTTCGGATCGCACGGTTTGAGAAGGTAATCATCAGCTTCGAGGCGCAGGGCGTTGATCGCCGAAGAGAGATTGCCGTATCCGGTCAGGATAATAACTACTGTCTCCGGATTTTTTTCCTTGACAGTCCTCAATACCTCGATCCCGTCAACCGAATCCATCATCAAATCGGTAATAACAACGTCGAATACTCTCGTTTTCAGGACAGAGATGGCTTTTTCCCCGCCAATTGCAGGAGTGACCAGAAAACCCTCTTCTTCCAGATTGAGGCGCAGGCCGGTTAGAATAAGAGGTTCGTCATCTACTATGAGGACCTGGCATCCTTCCATAACAGTAATAAATATAAAGTTATAGAGAAGGTATTGAAATTGCAATCCCTAAAATATCATTGTTAGCATATGCATTTTCATTGAATACCTCCAAAACCTATTTTCGAGAATTATTCTTCAATTCCATCATTGTGATGGCACAAATAATTTCTTTATTTTCCATGAATCATGTATCCTGTTAGAAACACATAGCTTATTTGTGATCTTGATTAATTCATTCTATAATCTTATGAAATTTATCAATCACTTCATTTCAAACTATGCACAATAAACCCCGTTTCTGTCATTTCCTACGCATCAGAAAGTAGTGGTCTTCCCAATTCAGGATTACAGTATCGTCATTTATTACAAAGAAATATAAACCAGGAACCAAATAGTCTCCTGAATACTTTTTATCTTTACCTTCCTTGATGGTAATACTAATAATTTCCGTTTGATATGAATCAATTTCAAGGTCAGCAAATTTTACAGGTTTTACTGCAGAACCTTTTGTCATATCGAATAAAAGTTGCTCATTCCAGATTGCCTTATCATAATATGGATTATCGATTATGATTTTGTCATTTAACATAAAGTTTTCTTTTGAGAATACGAAAGAAAAATCTTTAATTAAATTGTGTGTTTTATTGATGTCTCCTAACCGGCCTTTTATAATTAATGGTTTAGTTATTACCCAGGTTCCATAGAATGAGTTCGTGTCATCAGCAAAACAAGCTACTGTCAAAAATACAAAAAAGATAACTATTATTTTCTTCATTTTTTAATCATTAACATGATGATTCATTTTAGAATTTTCATTTTTACAAACGTTATGCAAAAATCAATAATAGGTAATTTGACGATCAAACCACATAGTGTCTTCTTTGGTTTTGCTCTTAAAGAAAATTTCTAATCTTAGCCAGTTACCTTTATGATCACTTTCCAATACTCGATATATCGTCGTTGATCGATTATCAGCATACTTTCTTTCACAGTTTATTAAAGAATGTCCTTGGTATGAAAAAGTTTCCACAAATCTGTCTCTATACAAATACCTCATTATCCTCTCATTTTCTCCATACACGAACCCTTCTAGTGGTACTACCTCTCCGGAATCTTTTTCTCTAACTATCTCAACTATTCTCCCTTTGGGGTCAAATTTGTATATTAGTTTTTGTATATATACCATGCCGGTTATATCTCGAGTTAAGACCTTTGCGTCAGGAAAGTATTCCAATATGTTGCTTTCGTAGATTTTAGAATCAGAATCTCTAAGAATATCGACTCTCCAAGATGTTTCTGATAACTGTTCATAGGATATCTTAAAACTTCGTTGTAAACTTATTTTAGAACCCCAGTAGGTCAATACTCTCGATAATAATCCGTTCTCGTCATATTCTAATGTGGTACGGTCCTTAACCAAAGTTTCATTTGTCTTTGATAGAAATGATTCAATCCTTCCTAATTCGTCGAAGTTACAATCATAATTCCCTTTCACCATCGGTTTCCCATTTGAACCTAGTCCGGTAAATGTTATCTGTATGGTTTTAACTGATCCTCCAATCGTATGATATCTATCAACCGGTGTCGAAGGATGGGGAGGAGCTACAAGTAATAAATCATACCTGATAATATCAAAAATTTTGTATTTGTCAGTATCTCCATAAACATTGAGTATGTTTAAAAACAGCATCAATACGAAAACCAGTTTCAATTCAATTATCCTTTACATAAAAGTAATCCGCACGAAGCAGCTCTTCTCGCGAACCATTCTCGAATAAACCATTCTGGAGCTCTGTTCGGCCACGATTGCTGGTATCGACTACCGGTTGCCGGTCTCTTCCTATAATATAATCCCCAGAGGTTAATCCTTCGTTGACATTTACTGTATGTTGATATCTTTTAGTTGAATCACTAAGTGAATATGTGTCTATCCTTGCGGTAACATAAAAACTATCGCTCCTCCTATCCAGATAAGAAATACCATCCATTATTGATCCTTCAGGCCCTTCTATGGAGCCGTACCCAATCTCTTTTCCGGTCAATGCCGCTATCAAAGCCGCCCCATTCTCTATCATTAATTCATTTCCATTTGAAAATAATTCTAATTCAGTAGCAACCTCATTCGCTGTATCTAATGAAATCTTTTCACCTGAGATTGCAGAGGCGATTCGGGTATAGGCGGTTAAAACACATCCTGCTTTAGCAATCGTTTCGTCGCTTTCACCGAGATTATTGGTTGATGCCTGTTGAACAGTTTCCGTCGTCACATCTTCTATTGTCAACCCCGTAGGATCAATGAAGCTCAATGGGTTATTTGAACAATACACATACCAATTACTCCCATCCTGTATCGGATCAACATTGATAAACCGTCCAATCGACGCATCATAATACCGGGCATTGAAGTAATACAGGTTCGTCGTATCATCCAGCTCCTTCCCGCTGTAGCTGTATGTAGCAAGGTCTTCAGGAACTGGTTGTCCGCTGCTGTCTAAATGCCTTAGCTGCTCTCCGAACGCCCGGTAAGTGTAGTTCACTTCCAGTGATCCGGTTTCATCAGTTACCACCTTCGTCGAGTTCAAATGGTCCAAATGATACCAGCTCTTAGCCACCGTTGTGCTGTCATCCGCCGCTACAGTCGTGGTCACCCTGCCTGCCAGAAGATCGCCGGAGAGCACATACCGGTTCTTCTTCCCCTTCTCTATACTCTGGTCTCCGTTTACTTCCACTTCCATAGCTACTGCAAGGGCTCCATGTCAATCATTCTCATTTTTCACATCCTTCTCTTCTTTTTCAGGGAGCTTCATTATAAGCAAAACAATCGTGTTCGATATAACATTCTCCCTATGCTTTGAAAATATAAATCTATAAAAGAATAGCATTATTTAACTTTCGCAAAAATTTTGACCTCCATCTTAGACAAGACATAATTTAAGCCTTTGTATATTCAGTCCAAGGAAAACCTCCGTCATCATTTTCAAAGTATAAATATGTATCATCCTTAATTCTTTTAATTACATATTCTCTACCTGGAACCATTCCTATTTTATCAAATACTTGTTGATACCAACCCCGCGTTCTATCAGTAGGCGTAAAAATCACTTTATCACCGATATTATATGGGCACTTACTCATAACTTACCTATTTATCCTCCGGTGGCAATGGGAAAGGGCCAGAAACTGTACCTCCTGGAGCACCTTCAGGAAGTATATACTCAATTCCTCCTCCAGTTCGTGGAGGTATTTCAGTACGAGCGACTGGTTTTGGGCCAATAACTGGTATATCATTTGAAATTGTTACTTCAAAATAGGCATCTGGAGGCTTTTCATGTGGTAAAGCAAGTAACTGCTGAGCTACTGCTCCTGACATCGGTTCACCTTCCCCTGTAGTTACATAAGAGCCTGCTTTCAATCCTTGTAGTATGCCTTCTGCCTGATCAGCATAACTATAATGCCTAATAGATCTTCGGAAGGAGGGGACTGCTTGAAATAAGGACATCTCCTTCGGATGTTATCTCTAATGCCTCCTGGGCAAAGCAAATAGCCGGCGCAAACATCAGTATGAGAAATATGAAGAAAGATGATGTTTTTTTCATTTCGCTAACCTCAATCTCGAATATGCCCCTGCTTCGATCCACTCAATCGTACGCCTGTCAATTGCTTGTTTGTTCAGCTTCTCTTCCCGAATGGGAGTTATTCAGATCACCGAAATTTTCAGTTGTGCTGCTGAAAACTATACCAAAGGGATGATTTTAGTCTGCTCCACTGTCCTTTTCCGGTGAAAAGAATTCATGATTTAGGTAAATAATTTTATTTGTGTTTTCTTGTTTAATAGTCTTTATTTTTACAGCATCATCAATCATAAACCATTCAACAATCAACAGACCTTGAGAATCTTCTTTGAAAATTGTTCTACCTTCAATTCTTCCATCCCAGAATTTTTTCTTTTTCTGCTCTTTTACAGTTAGATTCTCTACATTATTTTCTAAAACACTTTTGGTTTCAATCTTGACTATTTCCGCAATGTCGCTTAACTCTTCATTGGTTGATATCATAGGTCTGGATATAATGAATATTATTACAGCCACAATAAATACAATGAAAAAAGTCATAAAAAAGGCTTTAGGAATAGTTATATTATTCTTCTTATTTAGCATTCTTTATTCGTCAACCTCAATACTGGTCTCGACTCCGACTCCCATGAATACACCACCACCAAGTCCACCGTCAAAACTTGCATCAATATCATAATCAGATTCAATACCCTCTGTATCAATTGTAATCTCACCGTTTACTCTCGTCATCGGATCGGTATAACTAAAATTTGCTTCAGAAGTATTTTCGATTGATAGGTCTTGATTCACAGTAGCTTCAACTTTGGAGTCAAAAGAAGCTTCCCCGATCTCCATTTTTCCTTCAACTTTTACCGATAAATAAGTTCCTAAATCCGATTTATCCATCTCATTATCCTCGAGATCTAACGAAACACCAGCAGCAATTCCAAACCCTACATCAAAGCCAAAAGTAAAAACACCATCATTCTTTCCAAATTCTATTTTCAAACCAGGACCAAGTGCAAGTTGAGCTTCAAAAGTCCACAATCCCGTAGGATCAACAAAGCTCAATGGATTATTCGAACAATACACATACCAATTACTCCCATCCTGAATAGGGTCAACATTAATGAACCTTCCTGTAGTCGCGTCATAGTACCTCGCATTGAAATAATACAGGTTCGTCGTATCGTCCAACTCCTTCCCACCGTAACTGTAACCGGCAAGGTCGCCCACTTCGTTGCTGCTGCCGTCCAGCCGTTTCAGCTGCTCTCCAAACGCCCGGTAAGTGTAGTTCACTTCCACTGCCCCGGTCTCGTCTGTGACAACCTTTGTCGAGTTTAAGTGGTCCAGGTGGTACCAGCTTTTTGCTATCGTTTCACTCCAGTCAGCTGCGATTGTCGTTGTCACCCTTCCCGCCAGGAGATCGCCGGAGAGGATATACCGGTTCTTTTTTCCTTTCTCTGTTGTCTGTACGGCATTTACTTCATTACAAAGCCCCAATATACCTTTCTCCTGTTATAAGCTTCTTTCAATTGTTTTATATAGCAGGAGTTTTCGCCCTATTGCTTCAATCAACTTCCGTCTCTGGTTGGACTTGTTCGTATAAAATAGTATCACTACTCAATTCCCTTATACGGATAATTAGGATATCCTCGTTATCGGGAATCCAATCGACAATTATTCTATCAGTTTTTTCTGATCCTACCATATAATCAAACTCCCAGGAAACATAACCTTCCCATGATTTGTTTTTCTTATACCCCATTAATGTTAAATCGCCATTGAATAATTCTTCATCTTTTGTTAATAAGACTTTTATTTCTTCAGCTACTTCCTGATTTAATTTCACGATTTCATTATCATTAAGTGATGGAATAAGACCTGAATATAACAATAAAAACCATATCAAAAATAATACAATTAAAATGATTACGATTGTTGATATTGTCTTTTTCTTAATCATTAGATTTTTCTTGCTCTTCAATATTATTTTGATCATTTTTACCTATTTCGTCATTTGCCTCCATACCAATACCAGCAAAGGCCCATGAACCGATGCTTTCATCAATTGTTTCTTTAACATGAGTACCCATATTGAACCCATCTTCAGCACTTATAGATACTTCTGCTTTCATTAAACTACCTGGGTGTAAAGCGCTTGCAGAAGCTTCAGAATTATTTTCTATCGATCCATCCGGATTAATTTCACCTTGTACCTTTGCTTCAACATCAACAATACCAATAGAGCCAACTACTTCAACAGTTCCTCTACCTTTGGTTCCTAAGTCTTTATTAGAAATTTCCCTCTCTTTTAAACTAACACTTAATTCTGCACCTATTCCAACTCCTGCATCAAAACCGAAAGAAAATATACCATTATTTACTCCAAAATTTACTTGTAAAGCCGCAATAAATCCAAGTTTTAAATTAATATCCCAAAGCCCCGTAGGATCCACAAAGCTCAATGGATTATTACTACAATACACATACCAATTGGAGCCATCCTGTATCGGATCCACATTAATAAACCTTCCTGTAGTCGCGTCATAATACCTCGCATTGAAGTAATACAGGTTCGTCGTATCATCCAGCTCCTTCCCGCTGTAGCTGTAGCCGGCAAGGTCTCCCACTTCAGTGCTGCTGCCGTCCAGCCGTTTCAATTGTTCTCCAAATGCACGATAAGTATAATTCACCTCCACTGCCCCGGTCTCGTCTGTGACTACCTTCGTTGAGTTCAGGTGGTCCAAATGATACCAGCTCTTATCCACTGTTGTGCTGTCG
>JANQEH010000290.1 GCA_028278455.1 bacterium | reverse complement strand
AGATCATGGCACTGGTAGGTCCCAGTGGGGCCGGGAAAAGCACCCTGGTTGATCTGATCCCCCGCTTCTACTATCCTACAGGCGGCCAGCTACTTATCGATAATACCGAAATAGGGAAACTGGATCTGCAATCATTAAGATCCCTTATCGCTATAGTAAGCCAGGACGTAATATTATTTAATGACTCCGTAAAAGAAAACATATCCTTTGGTGATTCCGGAATAGAAGACTCTGCTATAATCAACGCTGCCAAACAGGCCTTTGCTGATGATTTCATCCGGGATCTCCCGGAAGGATATGATACGATCGTGGGAGAAAGAGGTGTTACGCTGTCCGGCGGACAGAGACAGAGGATCGCGATCGCAAGGGCGATCTTAAAGAATCCGGAAATTCTTATTCTCGATGAGGCGACATCAGCTCTGGACTCTGTCTCTGAAGGGCTTGTTCAGAAGGCACTGGATGAGTTAATGAAAGACAGGACAACCATTATAATAGCCCACAGGCTTTCTACAGTTTTAAACGCTGACAAGATCTGCGTTATAGACGGGGGCAAACTGCTGGATACTGGAAAGCATGACGAACTGATAGAGCGGTGTCCGGAATACATAAGCCTTTACAACAGTTTCAGAAATGTTGCCAAAGTGTAGTACCGGATCCCCATCTATAAATCAGATTAACAGAAACCTTTCTATGATTATCACAGAAGACAATAAAAAGAAGGACTCTCCGTTCCGCTTTAAGGAGATAAACGGCATTACCGTTAACACCGACTTTATTCCTATCCTGGAATTGAACGGCCTTCTCAACTTTCAGAAAATAATGAACTTTGATGAAGGAAAACTCTATAGAGAGAACAAGCGCCACAGGGTATCGGGAATCAATCTCAAGGACAGCTCCGGAAAAAACCATCTCTTATTCCTGAAACGGCACAGACTAACGGTAAATGAAATGTTACGGTCGCTCTTTAACAGGGGAAATGCCGAGAGCGGACATAATGAATGGGACAAGATACTTCTATTCCATTCGATCGGGATACCCACAATGGTGCCGATAGCCTATGGTGAAATTCAGAGATGGTCATTGCCCTGGGTCTCTATGACGATTACAGAAAATATTAATAACGCAGTGAGTCTGGAACAGTTTATTCCTGATAATTTCAGCGGAAAGCTGTCCGCTGAGAATGTCGCATTAAAACGGAATATTACTCTAGAACTCGCCTCGATTGTCCGCCGTCTTCATGACCGGGGATTAAACCATCAGGACCTTTATCTGTGCCATTTCTTTATAAGGACCGATCCCTTTAAGATCTTTATGATCGATCTGCAACGCGTCAATCAAAGAAACAGAATAAGCTATGGAAGAAAAGTTAAAGATCTTGCCCAGCTATATTACTCATCGACCGTTCTCAAGGGCATAAACAGATCGGACAGGCTCCGGTTTTTCAAGTCATACCTGAAAACAGACAGGCTCAGGAAGGCCGACACGCGATTAATAAAAATGATCAAGCTGAAATCAAACCGAATATCCAGACATACCGATAAAATATACGGTATGGTTTCTGACAGGCAAAAATGAAAATCGCGATAGTGACCAGAGTTTATTCGATGCACTGGGGAGGCGCCGAAAGAGTCACTATGATGATAAGCCACCAGTTAGCCGATGCCGGGCATGAGGTTCATATATATTGCAGCAAACTTGATGGAACTCCCGGTAAAAATATCAAGGTCCATCTGGTTCCTTTCATTAAATTTTTTTCACCGCTGAAGATATTATCCTTTCACAGGCATATAAATTCAGCTTTAAAAGAAGAGTCCTTCGACATCGTCTATGGACATAGCCCCTTTTTCCCGCTCGACACATACTATGCAGGTGGTGGAGTCCATATGCACTGGATGAGGATACGATACCCTTTCTGCCTAACGAGATGGGTTAAATATCTGATATCCCCCGTCCATCTTGCTATGGGATGGATCGAAAAAAACATATATAAAAGAGAAAACCACAAATACATCGTCACTAACTCCCTGCTTGTAAAGCGTCATATAATGGATTGTTTCTCTGTTTCTGAGGATCGAATTAGGGTTATCTATGACGGCCTCGATCATTCTGTTTTTAATAGAGATATTAAAAAGCACAGAACGGTGACCAGAGAAAACCTCGGGATCTCTGAAGATGATATTGTGATACTCTTCATATCAAACAACTGGCGCCGAAAAGGATTGGACACGATCCTTAAATCGCTATCGGTCCTTCCTGACAGTTTCAAGTTAGTCGTTGCGGGCAGGGGGACGCCCTCCAGATTTGCCGGTGAGATTAAAAGACTGGGCATACGCTCCGAAAGGATCGTTTTTGCGGGAGTTACGACAGAGATAGAAAAGTTTTACGGTATGTCAGACATATTTGTCCTTCCCACGATGTATGACCCTTTTGCGAATGTATGTCGTGAGGCGATGGCCTCCGGTCTGCCCGTTATTACCACTTATTCCAACGGCGCCGCAGAGATAATAACTCATGGGGAAAACGGATATATTCTTGAAAGCTGGAATGACCATAAAGGCCTTACAAAGCTCCTCCTGGCTCTTGAAGACAGTCATACAAGGGAGCAGATAGGACTGAAGGCATTCGATACGGCTCAACAGTTTACATGGGAGAAAAATATGAACGAGCATGAGGCCCTATTTAATGAGATTGACAATTTATAAATTCATCTGCTCAAGGCTTATACGGGTGCCCTCTCGATAATATATATACAGCAAATTATCAATAGAACTCTATTTTATCTATACCTCTATGTATATATTTTGAGTCCTCCGAAACCGACTATTCTATAATGTCTCAAATATAAGAGCCTGAAAGAGATGAAAAAAATGTTTATCTTTATTTAAAATGATTGAAAGCATTTATATCAGAGAGAGGCCTTTGTGAGCGATAAAGAAGATATACTAGATGGAAATTTCAGCTGGAGCAGGTTTTATTCCTATAGAAAAGAGATTAAAAAAACATACCCCTCAGTTTATAAAATTAAAATAAGGAAAAAACTTACCGATATCCTTTTAGAAGAATCTGAAGAAGGCATTAAAATCCTTGATGTTGGAGCAAATCAAAGAATACACGGTGAAGAGATCACGCTTAAAAAACCCACAATAACATATAAAAGCATGGACATTGACAGAGCATTACCACATGATTACTCAAGCCTTGATGAAATTAATGAATCTTTTGACTTAATAATATTTTCTGAAGTAATTGAACACCTTAATTTCAAAGAAGGCATTTCTATGCTTAGAAAGCTCCTTACATTACTTAATTCGAACGGCAAGATAGTGCTTTCCACTCCCAACCTCTACCACCCCAATCGCTATTGGGACTCTGATCACAGGACACCCTACAGGTATGATGAAATATGCGCAGCTCTCATATCGGTGGGTTTCAACATAAATAAAATCTATAGAATATACAATGACCAGTTCCTTAGAAGAATGATTCGCATATATATTGCCTCTCATCTTCATAAATATCTTGATGTTGATTTTGCAAAATCAATAATTGTTGTTGCCAGTAAAAAGTGAAAATCACTTTTTTAGTGACAAGGCTTGATAAACCGAGTACTCGTTTCAGAGTATTGCAATTCATTCCCTTTTTAGAGAAGTCCGGTTTCCAGACAGAGGTTCTTATAATACCCGACAGCTTTATCGATCGTGTCCGCCTTTTCAGTTCCCTAAGGTCCAGCGATATCGTTTTTCTTCAGAGAAAACTTTTCGGCCCTCTCGATTTCTACATTTTAAGAAAATATTCAAAGAAGCTTGTTTATGATTTCGATGATGCTATGATGTTCAGAGACTCAAAGAGAAAACATTACAGCTCAATAAAAAGGAGTAGGGGCTTCGCCCGGGCTGCGAGAAACTCCGATATTATTATTGCGGGCAATGACTACCTGAGGGAGTTCGCCCTGAAAGAAAATCACAGATCATATACAATCCCCACATCGGTCGATATGGAAAGATATACCGAAAAACCTCTTCATAAAAAAACCAATACAATTATTCTCGGATGGATCGGAAGCAGCTCCACACTCTACTATCTTGACAATATAAAAAATATTTTTGATCTTATCTATGACAGGTTCCCGGGTGTTAAATTAAAAATTATATGTGACAGCTTTTTTGATTGCGACAGAATGCCCGTAATAAAATCAAGGTGGAATAAAGATACTGAAACAGATGAGCTCAGGTCTTTTGACATAGGACTGATGCCGCTTACGGATGATCCATGGACTAGGGGAAAATGCGGTTTCAAGCTCCTTCAGTATATGGCTATGGGAATATCATCGGTCTGTTCTCCCGTCGGGGTAAACAAGGATATATTAACCGATGGTATCGAAGGATTTTGGGCGGATACAGAGGAAGATTGGATCGAAAAGATCAGCATCCTTATCAAAGATCATGAATTGCGTCACCAAATGGGAAAGAAAG
>JANQEH010000273.1 GCA_028278455.1 bacterium | reverse complement strand
ATCTCAGCAGCAATCCTTTTGATAATCAAGAATATCCTTGACAAGGTTGACGGACAGCTGGCAAGAGCTAGAAATGATGCCTCCCGAACAGGAAGGTTTCTTGACTCTTTAGCTGATCTTCTAATTAATATAGCAGTTTATGGCTCCGTATCATACGCGTTATTTATCAATTCAGGAAATGCGGCAATCTTGGTGGTTGGTGCAGGCGCTCTTTTCTTCAGTCTTTTGCAATGCAGTTATTTTATATTTTACCAGGTTAGTTATATAAACCGGGTGAAACCCCTTGGTCTTAACAGAACAGATGAATCTATAACCGAAAAAGACCTGAGAGAGCATTCGAAGACAAAGAAAGGCAGAAGAGTGCTGTTATTGCAAAAAATCTATCTTTTGGTCTATGGATGGCAGGACAGGATTTTCAGAGTTATCGATATGATTTGTCTTTCCTGGATGGAAAAACGTTTTCCGGATCAGGATGTAACAGGTTACTGGTATGAAGACAGGCTGTTTCTAAGTATGGCCAGTTTTCTTGGTCTTGGAGTACAAATTGGAACGCTGGCATTGTTTTCACTGTTTAATGAGTTGTATTTTTATTTCATTTTTATTATTATTCCGGCTAACTTATATTTGATATTTCTTATGTTGTACCGGTATATCAGTGCATATTTACATTTTAAAAACTTAGATAATCAGGAATAGATATGATATTATTGACTAGAAAAGCAAGGTTCTGTGCGTCTCATAGGCTCCACAATCCGGAGCTATCGGATGAAGAGAACGAGAGAATATACGGTCTCTGCAATAACCTGCATGGACACGGACATAATTATGATCTGGAAATTACAATTATGGGTGATCCGGTACCCCGTACCGGGATGATAATGGACCTGAAAGAGTTAAGAGATATAATCAACGTTGAGGTAGTAGAGAAATTCGACCATAAGCATCTCAATATGGATGTTGAAAGTATGAAAGGTATTATTCCGACTGCTGAAAATATTGCTATGGTTATCTGGGATCTACTGAAAGATAAAATCCCTGCTGGAGAATTATACGAAGTGAAACTCTTTGAATCAGATAATAATTTTGTTATTTATCGCGGGAAAAACAATGGAAAATCTTATTAAAGAAATGCTTTCACAATTGGGGGAAGATCCTGCCAGGGAAGGATTGATAAAAACTCCCGAAAGAGTTGCCAAGGCCTACGGTTTTTTAACCGAAGGATACAGGATGGATGTCGAAGATATCGTAAACGAGGCCATTTTTCACGAATCTTATGATGAAATGGTTCTCGTAAAGGACATTGATTTTTTCAGCCTGTGTGAGCACCACATGCTGCCGTTTTTCGGAGTATGTCACGTTGCATATATACCGGACGGTAAGATCATAGGTCTCAGTAAAATCGCAAGACTTGTTGATATGTTTAGCAAAAGATTCCAGGTTCAGGAGAGGATGACAACCCAGATTGCTGAAACCTTGAACAATTATCTTGCGCCTAAGGGAGTAGGCGTAATTGCAACTGCACAGCACCTTTGTATGATGATGCGCGGTGTTCAAAAGCAGAATGCGATCATGACGACCAGCAGCATGATGGGCTTATTTAAGAGTGATCACAGAACAAGAACAGAATTTCTAAGTCTTGTAGAACAATCGCAGAAGAAAATCTAAGATGATAGCTTTTAAAGATAGAGTTGTTGTTGTTACTGGGGCAAGCAGAGGGATCGGCCAGGCGATCGCTCATGAATTTGCTGATAAAGAGGCAAATGTTGTTATTGCTTCAAGAAATATAGTATTGCTAGAGGAAGTACTTAAAGATTTGCCGTGTACAGGAAATTCAAAACATTTAGCAGTAGAGATGGATATTTCCAGAGAAGAATCTATTGAAAGGGGCTTTGAAAGAATTCTCAATATGTATCCATCTATAGATATACTTGTCAACAATGCAGGGATAGCATTTTTCAAACTGCTAACAGAGATAAGAGGAGAAGACTGGGATAGAATGATGAGAACGAATCTGAAAGGTGCGTTCCTTTGTTCGCAGAAAGTAATTCCCGGAATGGTGTTAAAAGGATCCGGTATTATTGTTAATATATCATCCGTTTCTGCGATCAAGGCATTTCCGTATAATACTGCTTACAGCGCTGCAAAAGCTGGACTGCTGGCGTTCGGCAACAGTCTCAGAGAGGAAGTACGTAAGAGCGGAGTAAACGTTGTTAATGTGATTCCGGGAGCAACGGATACACCAATCTGGGACGATTTGAACGGGGAATTTGACAGGACAAAGATGGTGGATAGATCGGATATTGCCAGATCGATAGCAGATATATGCGCACTGTCCGGCAAGACTACTGTTGAAGAAGTGATTATCAGGCCTGCAGCCGGAGATTTTTAACATTTGATCTCCGATATCTATATTTTTTAAAAAAAAAGTATTTGTGTAAGTACAGCTAATTTTATATATTGGTTGATATTTTAGGTGTTTCAGGCTGGTAGTCCTCTTTATTAGAAAATAATCTAATTTCTATTCGGACCGGGAGTATAGCTATGAGCAAGGCGCTATTTTCAGTTTCATACGAAATCATCCCTGATAAGCGTGACGAATACTTGGAATTGATGAAAGAAATAAAGACCCTGGTAAAGAAAGCAGCCGGCGTCGATTTTACAGTTTTTGAAGATGCTGAAAGACCCTTCCTGATGAGCGAAGTGTATTATGTTGAGGATAAAGCGAAGATTACAAAGATCAAAGAAATCCAGGATAACAAAACTGATTCACTATTTACTCGAATCGATCAGTTCATGTTAGATCCTTCCCAGGTTATCATGCGTTCTTTCGAAGAAGCTGTATAATATCTTTTCCGGTTAGATCATTAATTATAATCATTTTTATTCTGCAATCCTGCTTCTTTTTTTGTTGAGGAGTAAGGATTGTTGTTTTATTGAGCTGAATCTATCATGACAATCCCCCGGAATATAATAGACGAAATCACAAAGCTTCGTTTGGAGATTTCAACCCACGACGATCTCTATTATATAAAAAATGATCCCGGAATCACAGATCTGGAATATGACATGCTTATGAAAAGGCTGATAGAGATTGAGACTCTATATCCTGAGCTGTTGTCTCCGGATTCACCCTCCCAAAGAGTTGGCGGAAAGATATCAAAAGAATTCAACAATGTCCGACATAAACAAGTGATGCTTAGCCTGTCAAACACATATGTCAGGGAGGAACTTCTTGATTTTGACAGGAGAGTGGAACAACTGACAGGAAGTGAGGATTATAAATACGTAGCTGAATTAAAGATCGATGGTGTAGCAATAAGCCTCCACTATAAGGAAGGACTTTTTTCACTTGGTGTAACGAGAGGTGACGGTCAACAGGGTGATGACATAACTGCAAATCTCAGGACTGTCAGGTCAATACCTTTGAAGGCAAAGCTATTTGAGGGAATTCCAGAAGAATTCGAAGTAAGAGGGGAAGTATATATTGAAAAGACTGCGTTTCTCGAAATGAATAAATATCAGGAGGAAAAGGGTGGTAAGATATTCGTGAATCCAAGGAATGCCGCAGCGGGAACGCTGAAGCTGCAGGATTCAGGAATGGTGGCAAAAAGACCGCTGACTATGTTTGCATATTCTCTGATATATCCTGAAACCGCAAATAATAAACTCAGCTCTCACTGGAAAGGACTTGAATTGTTGGACAGGATGGGATTCAGAGTGAATCCAATCAGAAACATATATGATTCTATTGAAGATGTGATCGCATTCTGTAATGAATGGAATGGAAAAAGAGACACTCTGCATTACGAGATAGACGGAGCGGTTATCAAGGTTGATTCAATTAATCAGCAGGAAAAACTTGGTGCAACGGCAAAAAGCCCGCGATGGGCGGTTGCATTTAAGTTTTCAGCTGAACAGGTTGAGACAAAACTTGAATCCGTCAACTGGCAGGTTGGAAGAACTGGGGCTGTAACACCGGTAGCCAATCTTACACCCGTATTTCTGGCAGGTTCTACAGTCAGCCGGGCAACTCTCCACAATGTAGACGAGATAGAGCGGAAAAACCTCCATCTTGGAGATATGGTTATAATCGAAAAGGGCGGCGATATCATCCCGAAAATAGTCGAGGTTGTGCTGGAAAAACGCGAGATAAACGCTGAGAAAATTACACCACCGGTAGGGTGTCCT
>JANQEH010000241.1 GCA_028278455.1 bacterium | reverse complement strand
AATCACCCGAGCAGGTAGAGGTGCGTCTTGCCGGTGAACTTAAGATTGAAGAAAAGAAACAAAAGTTCTGGAGATATATCTTACTGGTAATTCTGATATTGTTCATGGCGGAATCTTTCCTGGCGAACAGGAAGTTAAACTTAAACAAGTAAGTTTTAAGAATTACAAAAGGCAGGATCATGAATAGCTCAAAATATAAAGTGAATGAACTTATCCGCGATATCAAAAAACGCTGGAAAAGCAGGGCGATTAAACAGGGTTTTGCCATAACTGTTCTTACCTTGCTGGTATTGGCGGCGATATTTATTCTCCTTACTTACATCTTTGAGATTCCTGCACTTTATCAGACTATATTGGCCGTAACTGCGGGTATGGTCGTTGTTGCAGTAGGAGTGAAATTTTTGCTTTTCTCCGGAATCAAGCGGATCACTGATAAGCAGATCGCTCTCTTCATAGAAGAGAAGATCCCTGAGCTGGAAGACCGTATCAACAGCGCTGTAGAGCTTAATAAAGCAAATCAAAGCAGATTCAGCAACCGTATTCTTGATAAACTTATTGATGATGCAGCCAGAAAAGCGAACAGAATCGACGTTACTACAGTCGTAGACCGTAAAAAAGAGAGGATCCTTTATTATCTTGCTAACTCACTACTCGTTGTTGCATTTCTCCTTTTCTATACATTTGCAGAAGAAATATTCAGATTCTCGCACAATATTCAACTGACGGCAAATCCCATAGAGGAATTCAAACAGGATTTCATTAAGATAATCCCGGGTGATGTAGAGATTGAAAAGGGTGAATCACAGGAGATAATTGTCGAACTTAAAAAGAACTCTTCTGATAAATTGATCCTGAATTATAAACAGAATGACGGTGTCTGGCGGAAAGAGATAATGCAGAAGGGTACGGGTGAGCCGGTATACCTGCATCAATTCGAGAATATTCAGGAATCGATCGGTTATTTTGTAGAACTAGGAGAAAGACGGTCTGATGAATATAACATTTCACTATATGAATTCCCGAAAGTATTGAATATCGACCTGTCTTATAAATACCCATCCTATACAGGGATTCCGGGGCGCAGAGATGAAAGTACCGGGGATATAAGAGGGCTTGCCGGGACAGAAGTTACCCTATCTATACAGACCTCCGGTACTGTCGAAGAGGGATTGATGGAGATCATGCAGGGTGATAACATTGAGCTGAAAAAAGAAGATGACAATCTATACAGTGCAAAACTGATACTGAAGGATCCGGATTCATACCATATAAAATTAACGGACAGCAAAGGAAAAAACAATAAATTCCCCGAAGAGTATCTCATTACTCCTCTTGAAGACGAGAAACCGCTGATAATGATCCAAGATCCCCAGAGAGACCTGAGAGCCAATCCGGTAGAGGAAGTGCTCATGTCTGTGAGGGTTACCGACGATTTCGGTATCAAAGACATAAGTCTCAGTTATTCGGTAAATGGCGAGGAGGAAAAAACCGTATCCCTTGCAGAGAACCGGGAAAAAAACAAAAAGGATACCGAAGGCTCATATGTACTTTATCTAGAAGAATTCAATCTAAATCCCGGGGATGTTATCACATATCATTTCGAAGCGAATGATTATTTTCATGAAGATTCTCCGGAGGCGACAGACCTCTATTTTATCGAAATCATTCCCTATGACACTAAATTCACGCAGGTTAACAACCAGGGTGGTCAGGGACAGGGTGGTGGCCAGCAGCAAAGAAGCCAGCCTGTAATTGAACAACAGAGGATAATAGCGGCAACATGGAAGCTGTATAAAGACCGTGATGAACTTGATGAAAAAATTTTCAACGAAGATAGGGATTTCATAGCACAGGCTCAGAATAACCTCAAAGACCAGATCAATGAGAGGGTGAACAGCACTGCGTTTTCCAGGGAGTTGATCCAGGATGAAACAAGTAAGCAGATCGTGGAATTATTCCGCGAGGCAGCAAAGGATATGGAAGATGCTGTCAACGAGCTCAAGGATACAAATCTGAGAGAGGCTCTGAGACCTGAAAGAAAAGCTCTGAACAAACTGCTTCAGGCTGAAGCATTAAACAATGAGAAAAGAGTTCAGCAGAACAGGTCTCAAAGCAGCAGCGGGGGTGGACAGAGCAGCCAGGAAAGAATTTCCGAACTTGAAGATCTTGAGTTGGACATCACCAAGGATAAATATGAAGTGCAGCAGGAGAGACAGCAGGAACAGCAGAACCAGGAAGTTGATGAAGCTCTTGACAAGATAAAAGAACTCTCACAACGTCAGCAGAAACTTGCCGAACAGAGCCAGAAAAATCTGCAGGAAGAAGAAGACAGGCGTACTGCTGACAGGTTGAGGAGAGAGCAGGAACAGCTCAGGAATGAAGCGGAAGATCTTGCCCGTCAGATGAGGCAGGATTCACGGAATAATCCCCAGATCACTCCTGAGATGCAGAGAAGGATGGATCAGGTTACCAGGAATATGCGGCAGGCGGAAGAATCGATAAAAAACGAAGACTTTCAAGATGCAATGTCGAAGCAGCAGCAGGCAATGAATGATTTGACAAGGATGGAACAGGAGCTAAGCGCAACTTCGACCGAAAACCTGAGGGAATCCGTCGAGGATCTCACGAATGACTTCAATGAGATGAAAGAAAAAGAAAGACAGCTCGGTAATGATATAAAGAAGACGTATGAAGATACAAGACAAATAACGACACAACGTCCGGACGAAAAAGACCTGAAAAGACTTTCAAATAAAAGGAAAGAGATCATCGAAAATCTTGAGAAACTGGAAGATGCTGCCGCGATTATAGAACAAAATAACAGACGGGAAAATCCGAAAGTCTCAAACGATATCAGGAATTTTCAGAAAGTACTTGAGGAAGAAAACCTCGAGCAAAAAATGGAAGAATCCGAAAGAGCTATTGATAACGGCTGGCTGAACTACGCAAATTTTATCGAGGAAGAGATCAAAAGCGGTATGCAGAAGCTCGAGAACAGACTGAGAAACCTCGAGAGTGAACTACCGATGGCAGAAGAGGAAAAGCTGGGAAGAAACCTTGAAGACGCACAAGAACTGCTGACAAAACTTGAAGAGATCCAAAGACTGATCCCGGGCTCTGATCAGCAGCAGGCCGAACGCGAACCACAGTCTCAGCAAAGAGAAGGTGAACAATCCCGGAATCAGCAGTCGGAACAGCAATCTCAGCAACAGCAAAACAGGCAGCAGAATCAGCAATCCGGACAGTCGCAGGGCCGTCAGCAAAGCCAACAGCAGCAATCAGGCCAACAGCAAAACAATCAGAATCAGCAGAATCAAAATCCGCAGGGTGGTTCACAGGGAAATCCGTCTGATCTTCAGAGGCAGATTACCCAGGCTCGTCAAATGCTGCAGAGAATGATGAGAGAGAACAGGAATAACCAGGAAATGCAAAGAGCATTGACAAATTCCTATACATCATTGGGAAGGCTCAGTTTCAAGGGGGTGCTGATAGACGAAGCAGCTGCAGAATTCTTCAATGAAAATGTTTATAATCCGGTCTCGAGGCTGGAGGAACAGCTATTGAAAAGCCTTGATGATTTACAGATGGATAAGAAACTCTATGGATCGAGAAAAGCTGATGTTCCTCCGAAGTATAAAAGGCTTGTAGATAAATATTACGAATCGTTGTCAAAAACCAAGAAAAAGGATAAATAGCAGATTTTATTATGTGGGAGTCCTGGCTACAACGGTTGATAAATTACGACACAATGAATTATTCCGAAGGTGAATTTGCTTTTCAGGTGGGAAGTTTTATCTACTTTCTTGTCCCGCTTATTATCGTTTTAATTCTAATCCTTGGGGTGATATATTACATTTCAAAGATCTATATGACAAAGGGGAGTAAGGTCTTCTCACTCGCAATACGCCTGATTGCGTTACTTCTGTTATTACTACCGTTGTTCGAACCAGTTCTGATGATGCCGGATATAATTCCCGAGGAGAATTTCCTCGTGATTATGCTCGATAAATCCATGAGTATGGGTATTGGAGACGGTAAGGACGGTGAAACACGGCTGCAAAGCGTCAGAAGGATTCTCGAGAATGAAGAGACGGGAGTATTAACAGGCCTTGAAAAAAATTTCAAGATCAGGTATTATGAGTTCGGGGCTAGTGCATCCCGAAAAGACAGCCTCTTATATACTGATGCAAATGACACGGGTACAAATCTATCTACGGCATTAAAGAGAGTAATCTCTGATTACAAGGGTCTTCCGCTTGCAGGAATAGTGATGTTTTCTGACGGTGGAGATAATTCAAAAGATGATCCTCTTACAATTGCTGAAGAATTAAGGGGCCTTGAAATACCTGTTCATATTATTGGAACAGGGAGTGAGAGTTTTGATATTGAACGTGAGCTTGTAGAGGTTAATGCCGGAAAGGGACTCTCCGAAGGGACAGGAGCGGAGATCGATGTTAAGATCAGGAGCTGGATAAACGAGGTTGCTCCCGTTGATATCACAATTTTTAAAGAAGGGGAGCCTGTCTTTACAGAACGAAGAACCCTGAAAGGTGGAGGTGGGATAGATTATCTCTCATTCTTCTATGAACCGTCGGAAAAAGGAGCTCATGAGTATACCGTGAAAATAGAGGAAATGGAGAATGAGGTAAATATTGACAACAATACTCAGAGCTTTCTGATCGACAGCAGAAAGGATTCGATAAGAGTACTTTATTTCGAGGGGCATATAAGGAATGAATTTAAATACCTAAAAAGAGCCTTGCAGGATGATCAGATTGTAGAGTTCACTTCTGTAACCAGAACCGGAACAGGAAAATTTTACAGGCAGGGCATTAGGACTCCTGATGAGCTTGAAGGGGGATTTCCGGTAAATGAGGAAGATCTGAATAGATTCAAGGCTGTGGTATTTGGCGATGTGGAAGCATCGTATTTTACAATCGAGCAGCTGCGCATGGTTGAAGAATTTGTGCGGATGAGAGGAGGTGGATTCCTTATGATGGGTGGTATGCACTCATTCGCAGAGGGAGATTACTTCAATACACCTATTGCAGATCTGCTCCCGGTTGAACTCGATCCTGAAAGACGACAGGTTATTGCAACTGTTTTCCACAACCCCATGACAGCTCTAAGCGATACCGGAGGTTACAGGTTTGTCCCTACGAGGGCAGGTCTTGAAAATCCGATTCTGAAGTTCTCTGCTGATCTCGGAACGAATAGGGCTTTGTGGGATGAAATGCCTAAGCTGACAAGTATAAACTATCTTGGTAATGTCAAGCCCGGTGCAACGGTTCTGGCTGAGAAAACGAGAGACAGGTTTGGTGAAACAGAGCCACTTCTGGTTACACACAGATACGGCAGGGGAAGAGCCGGAATGCTGGCAACTTCGAGTACCTGGAGATGGCAGCTTCAGAGAGAATCAGGAGACCAGAGGCACGAAAGGTTCTGGCGGCAGTTTATCAGATGGTTAATAACTTCCGCTCCCGATAAGGTCAATCTCGAACTCGCAGATAATGTGTATTCTCCGGGTGATGAGATCCCTCTCAATGTTAAAGTATATGATGATGATTATAATCCACTTCAATTTGTCGATATAAGGGGTTCAATAAAAGGACCCCAGGGGATAAGAAGTGAAATTAATTTCAGGTCTGACTTGAATGAAGACGGTGAATATATTGGAACTTATATTCCCGGAAGCGAAGGGATGTACGAAGTGTCGATCCATGCATCCCATGAAGGCAGGAGCCTCGGAGAGAGAAAACAGAGTTTTCTTATCAGACCTTCAAAAATAGAATATAACGATGCTACACTGAAGAAATTGCTGCTGCAGAATATCGCCGAGATCAGTAACGGGGAGTTTTATGAAGAATTCGAAGTCGAAAATCTGTTAACAAATCTTCGGACAAGAAAAACCAGCACCTCCATATTTAAAACGGAATTTCTATGGGACATGCCTTTACTTTATCTATTGGTCCTCATTTTGCTGTCAGTTGAATGGATCTACCGCAGAAGAAAGGGTATGCCTTAGATGGCCTCAACGAAAAGCAAAATACTAATCCTGGTGAAGTCCCTCCTTATTTTTTTAATGTTAACCGGAGTGTCGCATATTCCTCTGTTTTCCCAGAGTGTCAATAATAATTATGCAATATTGATCGGAGGTCTTGGCGGTGGCAGTGAATATTCAGAAAAATTCAGGCAATACCTTCTCGATACATGGCAGGCTCTGGTTCAGGATTTTAAATTTCCGCCGGAAAATATATTTGTGCTTTCAGAATCTGGTCCCGATGATGAAGGATTCATTAACGGAGTTTCAAACATTGAGAATATCCGTAGATATTTCGGTGATATTGCTGATAGGATAGGATCTGAAGACAATTTGTATGTAATCCTTTTCGGTCATGGAAGTTTTGACGGTAAGAATGCAAAACTCAATATTCCCCGAAAGGACCTGACAGATAAAGAATATGGAGAACTGGTTGACGGTATCCCGGCCTCCAGGATTATTTTTATCAATACAGCTAGCGCCAGCGCTCCATTTATAGAACATTTAAGCTCTCCGGGACGAATAGTGATAACGGCTACAAAAAGCGGTACTCAGAAGAATCAACCCCTGTTTGCAGGTTATTTTGTAGAGGCTCTTAAGAATGCATCATCTGATCTTGATAAGAACGGTAACTTATCGGTTCTGGAAGTATTCAAGTATGCTTCAGATAAGACTTTCAGATGGTATGAGGACAATAATCATCTTGCCACTGAGCATCCCCAGCTCGAGGATACCGGAGATAAAAACGCTGTCAGAGTGACGGATCTCAGTCCCCTCGGAGAGGGAAATCTGGCAGAGATCACATATATGAAAAACAGTCTTGCTATCCTGACCGGAAATAAAAATGCGGAAGCTGACAGTGTCCTTATAAGGCTGATGAAGGAAAAGGCGGATATTGAAATAAAGATTGCCGAGTTAAGAAGTAAAAAGGTTTCAATGACTGAGACAGAATATTTTGATCAGCTTGAGAAATTATTACTGGATCTAGCACGGATAAATGATGAGATTGAGAGGAAAGGAAAAAACTGATTCCAAAGACTTGAAACAGAATGAAATTATTCAGCTGAGCGAGGTAAAGCTTAAAACCGGGAGTCGAGATTTCTCGATACCGGTTGAGAAGATGATTTTCATAGGTCTTATATTTCTGAGTAAAAAAAACCGGCAGTATAACATGCCGGTTTTATCGTTTATTAAACAATTTCAGCGTTTCTATTGTGTGATCTGAACGAATGTATTGCCGCCATTCGTTGTCCTGAGAATAATACCTTTAAATGAATCTCCACCGACAACTATCCCGGTTGAAACGGTGATAAAATCGAGGTCAAAAAGAAATCCTGTAGTCGGGGGATTAAGCGCATCCCAGTTTAAACCGCCATCTTCGGTTTTCAATATGTTACCAACACCTCCCACTGTATATCCAACAAGATCATTAATAAACTGAATCTTATGCAGAGGTGTATTTGTATTCCATAATGGATTGTCTTTGACGATCCATGTCTCTCCTGCGTCGGTTGTGCGGAGAATAGTCCCGGCTGTCCCTACGATATATCCTTCCATCTGGCTTAAAAAATGAACGTCGTAAAGCCACTGTGTAGTATAGGTAGCAGAGTAATCCCAGGTGATACCGGCATTGGGTGTGTGGAAGATCCTGCCTCTTGCTCCGACCAACCAGGCTAAATTCTCGTCGATAAAATAGAATCCAATAAGGGTTTCGGAACCTAACGGGATATCTACATCCCAGTTCTGACCACCGTCGACTGTACGGAGTACATATCCTGCATCACCGATTATTAGTCCGGTATCCGGCGATACAAAATGCACTTCATTCAGAGGATGTGAG
The DNA here is from genome assembly GCA_028278455.1 of bacterium. Classification (GTDB taxonomy): domain Bacteria; phylum SM23-31; class SM23-31; order SM23-31; family SM23-31; genus JANQEH01. The sequence continues at coordinate 561 of JANQEH010000241.1, read as the reverse complement.
AGGCTGACCGATTGATCTGTCCAGGTAGCTCCGCCGTTCTCCGTTTTAAGGATAGTCCCCAGATCGCCGCAAACCCAGCCGACATTTTCAGTTAGAAAGAAAACATCTTGTAAATGGTTCTCTGTACCGCTTGTCTGTTCAGTCCAGTTTACACCACTGTTCGAAGAGTATAGAATAATACCATCATAGCCCACTACATAGCCGTTGCTGTTATCTATAAAATCAACACCGGATAGGTGAGGATAATCCGATATTATGGGATCGGTGATATTCTGAGTAAAACTGTTATTACATGACATTAATGCCGCGGAGATTAGTACTACTATTGATAAAATCAAGAAATTCTTCATATATTACCTCAATATTTAATCTGTTTATCTTTGATTATTAAGCATATACAATATTATATCGCAAAAATTAGAAATTATTCCCTATTTTTTACTTTTGGGGTGATTTTTTTTGCTTTTTCGGGTGAGACCTTTGTTTTCGAGGCGGCTTTATAGAATTTTGACAGAGCGAAAGGCGAAATCCCCATGTGAAAAGCAGTCCTGATCAAAGCCC
>JANQEH010000236.1 GCA_028278455.1 bacterium | reverse complement strand
TGATCCAAGATATAAAATATGTTATGCAGATGACCATCTGTATACAACAGCAGGTGCAAACGGTCTGCTAATATTTGATGTGAGTAATCTCCAAGAACCGATCGAAAGATTTCGTTTTGCTGCCGCTGGATTTAGCGAAGATGTTGAGGTGTCGGGTGATTACGTTTATGTAGCCAACGGCTATGGTGGATTCAGGATTATTGATATCAGCGATATTGATAATCCGGTTGAGACAGGAAGAGTTGATCTCGGGAATGTTGATGAATTATCTGTGTCGGGTAATCTTGCCTGTGCTGTAGACAACGATAATTCTATATCTACTGAAGGCCTGAATTTTATTGACGTTTCCGATCCTTCAAATCCAGTTTTTAAAAGTAATTTTAGAATCATAAATACCTGCTTTGATGTTGTTTTATATGGGGATTATGTTTACGGTGCATTCGGAGAATGTTTCCTGATTTTGAATATCACCGATCAGGAATTACCTGTTACCCTAAGCAGGATCGATGAAACTGACACCTGGTTTAATAGTGTCAAGATTTCAGGATCATATGCATATTTGACATATTATCAGCCGTTTGGCGATGAAAATACAAGAGGATTAAGGATTTATGATGTAAGTAAACCTGAAAATCCTGTAGTTGTCTCGGATTTTACGATGAATTCCGATCCACATGGAGTAGCCGTTTCTAACAGTTCAGTGTATGTTTGTTGTGATAGCGGCGTAGTAATTCTGGACGTAAGCACACCTTCCATTCCGGTTGAAACAGGAATGATAAATATGATGCATCCACGAGATATTCATATTTCAAGTAGATATGCATATATAACGAATTCTTCGGAAGGATTAAAAATTTTTGACATATCTTCACCCGGGGATCCTGTTGAGAAAGGATATTATAAAACCGGAGATTACGCTATCAGGATCAGTGTCGACGATAACAGGATATATGTTGCAGATTATTCAGATGGAGTATACATTCTTCAGAATGATATTGTTGAAACGGAAATGAACGGTAATATTGCCGGTGATTTCAGGCTGTATAATAACTATCCGAATCCTTTTAATCCTGAAACCACAATAAGAATAAAACTGCTTAAGGACGCTGATGTCTCCCTGAAGATTTACGATATCACGGGAAGACAGGTCAGGAACCTTACATCGGGCATGTATCCGGCCGGAGATCACTACATCAGATGGGACGCGAAGAATGACAGAGGGCAAAAAGTAGGTTCGGGAGTCTATATATACCGCCTTAAAGCGGGAAACATCACCAAGGCCAATAAAATGCTGTTGGTAAAATAACCAAATACGGAGGACATTATGACGATTTTTAATCATTTGTTAAAGTTTTGCTGCAAGATGTTGTTTCTCATGGGTGTTCTGGTAATATCCGCCTCTTCTTATGCCCAGGAAATCACACTCGAAAAACCAGGTGAACGAGAATGCGCAGATTTACTGTTTAGCCAATCAGAATTACTTTCAAAATCGACATATGCTGCTTCAGACAGTAATGTTACGCTATTAAAGACCGTATCATTTACGGAAACTATAACTGATGTGTATGTGAGCGGTGATTTAGCGTTTACAGGGGGGTATTATTTTTTTAGAATACTTGATATCTCCGATCTGAATTCTCCTGTAGTATTGTCCACATTGGATTTGGATAGTATAGCAGTTGAAGATATTCATGTTCAGGATGATTATGCATATCTTGCAGCTGGTAATGATGGCCTCTACATAATCGATATTAGTACACCTGAAAGTCCTGCGTTGGCAGGGAGTCTGAATGTACATAATTCCGCCAAAAGAATATGTGTTTCCGGTGATTATGCATATATTCAGGATCGTCTCGTTACCGAGGAAGGATTACTCGTTGTAGATATAAGTGATCCAACCCAGCCAGTGGAATCAGCATTTCTGGATGTGGAGATAAAACATGATATTGCATTTTCAGACAATTATGTATATGGGGCGGATTGTGCCCAGGGAGTTAGGATAATCGATGTGAATGATCCCGCAAATCCTATTCTTGTTAATACATTTCAAGGACCAACCATAGAACACTATGCTATTCATGTCTCAGGAAATTATGCATATGTAACTGAATGGATAGGGGGGGATGGAATGGTGGTTTTCGATATAAGCGATAAGCAAAATCCTGTTGAAGTTGCAACCTGTCTAATCGGAGCCAGGGATATATTTATCGAGGGCAACTATGCATATGGTGTTGGTTATATTGACAGCACTCTGTCCATTGTAGATATCAGTTCTCCTGACAATCCTGTTTCTGTTGGTCATTATTATTTTAATAGTTATTGGGGTAATAGGATATTTGTTTCCGACGGGGTGATTTTTGTCGCCGGTTATCCTGAAGGTCTCGTTATTTTTCGTAACGACCATCAGAACAAAATCACTTCGGTTGATGATGATGAACCTGCTTTCCCGGATTCCTACAGTCTTGATGACAATTACCCAAATCCGTTTAATCCCGAGACAAATATCAGGTTCACCTTACCTCAGCCCATAAAAGTAACTCTGAAGATATACAATATGGCAGGTCAGCTCGTAAAAACCCTTACTTCGGAAAGTCTTCCTTCAGGTAATCATCAATACAAATGGAACGGGACGAATGATAGGGGGCAGAAAGTCGGTTCTGGAGTATATATTTACCGGCTTCAGGCAGGGAAATATTCGCAGACAAAGAAAATGCTGTTGATCAAGTGACGTGGGGAATAATGATATAGAAAATCAAGATTCAAAAATTAGTACGGAGGAAGATTTATGAAAGTATCAATCAACAAAAAAGCTATTTTATGTTGGCTGAGTATACTCGCAATACTGATTTTTCAAGCAGAGATTCTTTTTTCACAGGGATTGTATCAGGAAAAAAAGAAACCTAAGAATTTAAGTGAGATACAGCCTGCAGGTTTCGACCTGTTCAAGTCAAATGCATCCGTCAGCAGTAATATATCAGTAACAGGAAGATGGATATTTGGTGATTGCGACGCTTTTTATAGTGTCAATGACTTATTGTTTTATTCAAACGGAGGACACCTTAACATAGCAGATGTATCGGAACCATCAGCTCCTTCCGTATTGTCCCAATATGCATTTTCAGATAATATCGAGGCTGTTGCAGTAACCGGTAATTATGCTTATGTCGCAGGTGGTGAGTTCGTTATACTTGATATTACAGACACATCCAATCCTGTTCTGGCTGGCAGCTGTGATCCGGAAGTTACACCTACAAATGTGTTCATTTCCGGGGATTATGCTTATATGGCAGCAGGTAACGACGGTATAATAGTAATCAGCATCTCGGATCCTGCTAATCCTCAGGTTGTCGGCAGTTATTCCTCAGGTGAGCGGATTCACGAGGTAATAGTTCAAAATAACCGTGCTTATTTTGCGGACAGTAACGGATTGACGGTTCTGGATATTAGTAATCCATCTACACCGGTGAAATCAGGAGAATGTCTTTATGTTCAGAGCCAGGAAGATATCAACAATATCGGTCCCTCGAGTGTAGCTGTTGCCGGAAATTATGCATATTACCAATATTTTGGTGTGCGTGTGGTAGATATCACTGATCCTGATAATCCTGTTCAGATTGCGGTAGTACGGGACGATATTGAGGATTTCTTTATAGCGAATAATAAAATGTATTTAAACTCCGGCCACAAATTTATATCGGTGAATATTGACAATCCTTTTTCTCCCCTGATTGAAACGGAATACAACAAGCCTGTATATGAAGGGGGAGGAGGAGAGATATTTATTGAAGACAATTTAGCTTATATTACCGAAAATTCCGGTCTAAAAATTTTCGATATATCAAATCCCTCGGATATTGACGAACTATATTTGATAGAACACGAAAATGAGGTAAAAGGTGTATATGTTTCGGGTAATTATGCATATCTTGCCTCGGCCTATAATGGTCTTGTAATCCTGGATATTAGTGATGTATCCAATCCTGTGAAATTAGGCGCTCTTGAGAATAGCGGAACAGACTATTCGTTCGGAATTGAAGTTTCCGGAGATTATGCTTACCTTTTTAATACAAACACCTATATGAAAATAATAAACATAAGCGATCCTGAAAATCCTTTTCTTGCCGGAACCTATGATGCTGGAAATGACTACACTCGTAAAGGTATAGTATCAGGAGATTATATATTTACACAAGATTACGGGAGCACATATTTCAGGATTTTCAATGTCAGTGATCCTTCAAATATTGTTGAAATAAACAGCTATGCTACAGGTGTATCCTGGACATTCTGCCGGAATGGAGATTATGCATATATTGGAGGACACGAGGAAGGAATAATCATCCTGAATGTCAGCAATGTCAACAATATCACGCATGTCAGAACAGTTGATACTCCCGGATCTGCCCGGGGAATGTATATAAAAGGGAGCTATGGTTATCTTGCAGACTTTGCGGAAGGGCTCAGAATCTATGACATTACTGATCCTGAAAATCCAGTTGAATTGGGCAGCTGTAAAACAAATGACAATGCTTATAATGTTGTTGTTAATGAAGACTACGCCTTTGTTTCGGATTTTCAATCCGGTGTCTGCGTAATTGATGTATCCGATCCTGGAAATCCGGTAAAAATTGATTCTATAAGCACCGGTTATAGAACAAGAGAAATATTCTTATCGAATGACTTTGTCTTTGCTGCAGCGGAAGGAAACGGTTTGATTATTATAGAGAACAAGATCGTTAAAACGACGGAGGTAGATCAGGATTTTATCGATCTCAAAGGATTTTCACTTCATGGTAATTATCCCAATCCGTTTAATCCGGAGACCTGGATTAGGTTTGAAATTCCGGCCGTTTCAGATGTGAAGGTGAAAATTTATAACATCAAAGGACAATTGATCAGATCGTTGGTAACGAAAAATTTTCCGGCCGGGAGCCATAGTCTGAAATGGAATGGTAAAAACGACAGGGGGCAAAAAGTCGGCTCGGGTGTATATATTTACCGCGTGCAGGCAGGGAAGTTCACCCGGACTAAAAAGATGACGCTGATTAAGTAAGAAAATCTGTTGAAAATGGTAAAATCCTGATGAAAAACTTATTCGCCGTTTTTTGTATCTCCGTACTATTTCTTGAAATGACCAGTATTGTCGATTCTTTTGCTCAATCACCTTCTGGCAATGAAGTCAAATCCTTTTCATCAAAGAATATCAAACAGATCCAACATAGACTGGCTAAAAAGTCTGAAGAAGCAGAGAATTTATCTTTTATAGGCAGCTGGCGCCCGGATTCATGGCATGAAAATCCGTCTTATGCGGTCGATATTCAGGACAGTGTAATTTGTACAGCGAACTATAATATCCTTGAAATAGGTGTTTTAAGATCGCCTGCTTACCCGGTATTTATCTCTTCGGTAAATTACTCAGAAAGAATCAACGATATTGAGATCAGAGGTGATAATGTATACATCAGCGTTGGAGAATACGGCTTCAGGGTAATTGATATCAGTGACATTTCAAATCCGGTAGAAATTGCAGATTTTAAAATTCCCGGGAAAGCAAGAGGGATATTCATAAAAGATAACTATGCATTCATTGCATACGATACATCAGGTCTGAGGATTCTGGATATTTCTTCTCCCGGAAATCCGAGTCCTGTCGGCACATTACCATCAAACGATATTTCTATGGATGTTACTGTTTCCGGGAATTATGCATATCTGTCCGACCATCAGGGAGGCATCAGAATAATTGATATAACCGATCCTTCAACGCCCGAAGAGGTAAACAGCATGGGTGAAGGTGAATTTGTAGCTTACAGTTCAGAAGTCAAAGGAGATTATGTTTATGTTGTTGACTGGATTGGTTATATCCAAGTTATCAGAATAAGTGATCTAAATAACCTTGTCAGAAATATCAGATTAGAAGTGGGTTCCCATCCAAAGGGACTAATGATCTCAGGTGATATGATATCGCTTTACGGAGATGGTGGTTTGCAGGTAATTGATATAAGTACCCCTTATCTGCCTGAACTTTTAGACAGCCGGTATGCTGCCCCCCTTTACGGAATATGTATCAATGAAGACTTTGCATATCTTGCAAGTGGAAATTTTGGAACGGTTTTATATTATTACGCAGATCCGGGTGGTTCTTCTGTCGCAAGTTCCTCGATCAGAGCTCTGGACGTCACGGGTAATTACGCATTTGTAGCAAAAGGTTACCCTGGAATATTTATAGTAGACATCAGTGATAAAACTAATCCTGAATTGAAGAAGTATCATTATACTGGAGACATTGCACTGGATATTTCAATCTCGGGCAATTATGCATATATAGCCGATTACGACGGTGGCCTGGAAATTCTTGATATCAGTGAGCCGGAAAAACCGGTGTTGGTCAAAGAATTCAAGGAGAGCAGTGATGATTTCTATTTTACGGGTGTAGAAATTCAGGATAATTTCGCATATCTTCGAAATGTCAGATCCAGATTATTAATAGTTGATATATCCGATCCTTTATCACCGGAACTCAAAGGTGAATATGATACTTTAAATGAATATGTATCTACACTAGGGAGTTACTTTGTCTCCGGTAATTATGCCTATACGGCTGAAGGGGACAGCGGATTGTGTATTATAGATATTAGTGATCCTGAGAATCCTTTCAAAGTATCCCAGTACTCACCTCAAGATTTCCAGATCGGAAATATATTTATAAAAGAAGATTATGCGTACGTTTCGAATGCCGGTTTCGGAGTTTCCATTATTGATATCAGTATTCCTGAAAATCCTTACAGGGCAGGTTATTATCTTATGGAGAGTAACAATATAAGTTTATATTTAACATCCGATTACATGTATTTGCTCGAATCGGATAATACTCTTCATTTAATGAGTAGATTGAGTCCCAGAATTCCCTATCAGATAGGTTATTATACAGGGGATATTTTAGGAAGAGATATCCTGGCAGCATCAGGAGATCACATCTTCCTGGGTTCAAATCTCGAAGGATTCTGTATAATTAAGAATGAATATACTGTGACTTCAGTGAGCAGCAATCAAGAAAAACATGCGGATTCGTACATTCTGCATGACAATTACCCGAACCCTTTTAATCCCGTAACCAATATCAGATTTGAGATCCCTGCAGCTGGAAAAGTATCGGTGAAAATTTATAATATAAGGGGGCAATTAATTAAATCGCTAATTTCAGGCCAATATCCTGCCGGGGAACATACTGTTAAATGGGATGGAATAAACGACCGGGGACAAAGAGTCAGCTCCGGTATTTATATCTACCGCCTGCAGACGGGTAATCAGACGAAGATGAAAAAGATGCTATTGATCAAATAAGATTATTTCATTTAGAAAAATTTAAACACTAACTGAATATTTTAGGGAAATTATGAAAGTAATACTACTACTCTTAGTACTGATTTGTTTTTCTTTAATGCTGTTGGGACACCTGATTTTCGATAAAGATAATATAAAGGAGTTCCCCGACTCATATTATGCAATGAATTATTTTGGCGCCTCACGTGCTTATCCCGGTAGGAGCCTTCCAGAAACCGGATATTACAGTGCCTATAAGAAATCACGTGAGAGAATAGACAAAACTTCAGAAAAACTATCTTCGGATATCTGGTATTCTATTGGTCCCGGTAATGTTGCAGGGAGAACATTGTCTGTCGCTCTTCACCCCGAGAATCCCAATATTGTATTTGCCGGATCTGCAAGCGGTGGACTCTGGAAATTGACAATTAATACGGCAGAAGATTATACATGGGAATTGATAGATACAGATTATCCTGTTCTGGGTGTGGGCGCAATTGCGATCAATCCTCGAGATCCTGAGGAAATCTACATCGGAACCGGTGAAGTCTATTCACATCATAATGCTGAGGGAGGCAGGTTTATAAGGACAACCAGGGGGAGTTATGGAATCGGTATCTTAAAGTCTGAAGATGGGGGGGGGACCTGGTCAAAAAGCCTTGATTGGACGTATGACCAGAGGAGAGGTATTCAGGATATCAGGATTAATCCCATGAATACGTCAATAATATATGCGGCTACAACAGAAGGTCTGTATAAATCTGAAGATTCCGGACAAACATGGCTGAATATCAATCCGGTTGTTATGGCAGTGGATATAGATATTGATCCCAACAGACCGGATACCGTCTATGTATCTCATGGGAATTTCGAATCAGACGGACTGGGAATATATAGGACGTTCGACGGGGGTGAGTCCTGGACGAAATTATCGGGAGGGCTTCCTGCTTCGTGGACCGGTAAGACTATGCTGGCAGTTTTTGAAAGCTCTCCGAACATTGTATATGCCGATATTTCTGATTGTTTTACAGAAAACGGAGTTATCGGGATATATAAATCCACAGACTGTGGTGATACCTGGCAAAAGATCTCTGAACATAACAGTGCCGGTAATCAGGGATGGTATTCTCATTTTTTGAGAGTAAATCCGGTTGACAATAATAAAATGGTCTATGGAGGAGTAGGAATAACCTACAGCATTAATGAATATGAAGATTATTTATTATATGATTCACAAAGTAATTTTATCTGGTTGGACCAGCATGCCTACACAAACCATCCGGATGATCCGGAGTGTTTCTATGTTGCCAACGATGGAGGAGTGCACAGGACATTTGATGGAGGATATTCTTACCAGAGTTTTATTAAAAACTACGTTACCGCACAATTTTATCCCGGATTTTCGTCATCCAGGACAGATTCCATCTTTGCTATGGGAGGAACCCAGGATCACTACATATATGCTTATGAAGGGGATCCGGAGAATTGGAGATCACTTGGTCATTCGGACGGCACTTATACTGCAATCAATCAGGAGGATAATAATACTGTCTACGGCTCAAGTAAAAAACTTGCCATGTACAGATCAAGACAAAAAGGAATAAACTGGGAACCTGCATCGGTTTTTGATAAACCTGCTGTTGCTTTTGCTGCACCATATATACTGGTTACATCAAAAATCCTTTATGCCGGAACTAATAAAGTATATAAATCGACAGACGAGGGAGATAACTGGACGGCAACGAATGGCGGTAATACCCTGAACGGGAATGTTATTTTATCTTTGGCTGCATTGGAAGGGAATCCCGATGTGGTATATGCGGCGACAGCGCCGATGCAGGGAGACAGAATTATGGATTACAGAGAAATGGATTATGGCAACTCCCGGCCCGGAGTATTCAGGACAACAGACGGGGGGAATACCTGGTCGGATATAACAGGAACTCTTCCGGACAGATATTATGGCAAACTCGCAGTTTCCCCGGATAATCCGGATGTAGTTTATCTCCCGGTTTCGGGTTTTGGCACTTCACACCTTTATAGAAGTCTAAACGGGGGAATAACCTGGTCAGACATCGATGGAGGACAATTACCGGATGTACCTGCCCATGCAGTTGCTGTCGATCCGTTGAATACAGACCATATATATTTTGCTAATGATCTGGGAGTCTGGGTGTCGGTAGATTACGGTGAGAATTGGAGTGAATTCAAAGAGGGAATGCCAGGTGCGGCCATTGTATTGGATTTGTCTATTTCGGAAAGCAACAGAAAACTAAGGGCTGTCACTCATGGTAACGGTGTTTATGAAAGATCCTTGATTTATAATGGTATTCCAACAGGAATTGATGATAATAATCCGGGTAAAATACCACGTGATTTTCTCCTGGAGCAAAACTATCCTAATCCATTCAATCCTGAAACGAATATCCGTTTCAATATTCCGGTTGCAACCGATGTAAAACTGATTATATATAATCTTAGAGGACAGCTAATCAGAAAGCTAATATCAGGTCAATATCCTGCAGGAGATCATACAATAAAATGGAATGGGACGAACGACCAGGGGCAAAAAGTCGGATCAGGAGTTTATATATACCGTCTGCTGGCGGGGACTCATTCGCAGACAAGGAAGATGCTTCTGATAAAATAACTGGATTGTATCCCGAAAAAGGAAGACCTAGTGTGGGAGAGAATATTAATGTTTATAAAATAAAAAATGTAAAAATTAATATTCTGTTTTCCTTCATAACAGTTATTTCACTAATTATTGCACAGGGTCCATGTATACTATTCTCACAGACATCGGAAAGTAAAGGTTTCATAAGAACTATCTGTCCTGAAAAGGAAGCTCTTTCATCTGATATTTGGATGGATTTTCAGAAAACAACGGGTGCTCAATATAGTGAAAATATGTCATTAGTAGGTAGATGGTCTGAAGACGGAGGGTGTGGGGCTCTAATAATAGATGATGATCTGCTTTATTTCTTAAACGGTATTTTCTTCGAGATCGCCGACATCTCAGATCCTGCAGAACCAGAGGTGCTTTCAAAAACATTATTACCGCATAAAGCGTATGAGATTGAAATTAAAGATAAAACTGCATATTTAGCTGCAGGGCGGGATGGATTGCTCGTTTACGATGTCAATGATCCTGAGAATCCTGTCAAGGTGACTTCTTATAGTTCCGACTGGAATGCTCAGTCATTATATCTGATCGGTAACCTGATTTTCGTCGACACTTTTGAATCCGGTGTCAGGATACTTAAATCAGATGCCTCACGCAACCTGATTGAAACAGGTTCTTTGGATATAAATGTCATGACGATATGCGGCAATAATGATCTTATCTGCATGGTTAAATATGACAGTCTGATTTTTGGAACGGTCAATAATCAGGGATTTCTACGTATAAATAGTGTTTTTCAACAGAATCGTACTTACAACGCATTTATTTCGGACAATTATGTCTACTCAAATACACATCATGGTTTTGAGATTGTCGATATCAGTGATCCGGTTAATCCATATAATGTGGGCTCGCTTTCTTACGATAATCATTATAACGCTATTCATGTTTCAGATGATCATGCATATATATCAAACGGTTTAAGGATACTTATTGTTGATATCAGTATACCATCCTCACCTGCAAAACTCAGTGAAATAAAATACGATAATGGCGGAGGTGCATATGATGAGAGTATTTTCTATTACAAAGATCATGTATACTTATCAACGGGTGAAGAAATGTATATTTACGATGTTTCAAACCCGTTGAATCCATTAAAGGCAGGGAGTTTTTATGAGGAATCGTTAAGCCGGAGCATGGCGGTGTCAGGAGATTATGCTATATTGTCCTATTCAAAAGGAATTACCATAATCGATGCAAGCGATCCGGCAAATCCGGTAAAGATAAGCGAACTTAAACACGAGGGAATATATACTGCTCAAGGGTGTCAATCATATGGAAATTTCCTGTATAGATTTCACTATAATGGTTTGATAATAATCGATATTGGTGATCCATATCAACCGTTTGAGACAAGCAGATATGATTACTCTTCCTATGATGATCATTTTCATACTTCGTGTGTGAATGATAAATATCTTTTCATAAGCTGGTGTTTCAGCCGGAGAATCCTTATTATGGACATCACCGATCCTTATGATCCTTTAGAAGTATCCGTCATCGAAGATCCGGATGCAGGGAGGGGTTTATTTGCGACTTCTAATTACCTGTATTTCGACAGGGGGGGGGATTTTACAATATATGACATAAGTGATATCTCTAATCCGGTTGAGGTCGGTAATTGTGAATCAACCGGGCTTGCCAGGGGATTATATGTGAAGGGAAATTATGCATACAAGACGAGAAGTAAAACATTCCAGGTTTTCGATATCAGTGATCCTTATAGTCCTTTCTTTATAAAGGAAATTGAGATAGATAATACTTCATACGTTCTTGATGTTGATGGGAATTACGCATATATTACAGGGATAGGTGTCCAGGTTGTAGACATAAGCGATCCTGCCTCACCGGTAAAAGTTGGAAAATATTACAATGGATCTTCATTCGGAGCAATAAAAGTAACGGATGGATTGATTTTTGCAGAGGATTACGGCCTGACAATATTAAAATTCGTTCCGGGTATAACCAACATTGAACCGGATGTAAATTCAGTTAAGAATTATATACTGTATAATAATTATCCAAATCCCTTCAATCCCGAAACGAGTATCGGTTTCTTGCTGAAAGCACCTACAAATGTATCACTGAAAATATATAGTATCACAGGAAAACAAGTTAAAACACTTTGTTCAGGGCGGATGGAACCGAGAACATACAATTTTACCTGGGATGGGACGAATGAAAGGGGGCAGAATGTCGGATCGGGAGTATATTTATACAGGCTGCAAGTGGGAAATTTTTCGCAGACAAAGAAAATGCTTCAGATAAAATAAAAGTCGATTTTATGCAATATTCTACTGGATTTATTAAATAAGATGACGATATAATTATAAACTGAATTGATGAAGGGGAGATATTGTGATTAGATTTCAGGTTCGATTAACAGTAATTGTCATCTTATTCCTGTTAGTTTTATTAAAAGGAGAAATATTATATCCTCAACATGTTAACAGACAGGACTTTCCTGGGAAATCTTCGAAAAAAGAGACGATCTTACCGGGTGGTTTATCTAAGTTATCCAAGATATCATATAACCAATCCGGTAAAAACATAACGCAAAAAAAAAGGATATCTATTGAAGACGTATGTTACTCGTTTGATGTAAAAGATAATCTGTTATACTACGGAAGGGACCTGTTTTTCGAAATTGCTGACGTATCTGATCCAGTCTCGCCAAATATTTTTTCAAGCACAGCTGTACCTTCTGCACCTTTTGATATTGTAGTTGGAGGCGATTATGCCTATGTCTCATTAGGACATCATGGCATATATGTTTTTGATATATCTAAACCGGAATCTCCTGTCAATATTTGCATGTTAACTGAAATAAAGTCAGGGGATTTGTATATATCAGGTGATTTACTCCTGACCATTTGGTATTCAGAAATTGAAATAATTGATATCAGTCAGCCTGATAACATCAAAGTAATGGGTGGATTTCCAGGGTATAGGGTAGCGATTAATGGAAGTACTGTTTATACAAGCCTTAAGGAAACCGACAGCCTTGTTGTTTATGATATCAGTGATCCTTATGCTCCTGAAGTGGACTCAAATATAAATTTAGGCGGCTATAATTTTGCATCAACCGTAAATGATTCTGTTTTATATATTCTTACTTCATTCATAGGTGGTTCCAGTTTAAACATTTATAATATAACCGTACCTCAAGTTCCAGTTAAAATTGATTCATTAAATTTCGAACACGACCGATATGCTGAAATAATAGTTTCCGACAATATTGGATATATAATTGACTATATCGGGCAAAAAGTCTATTTAAATACTATAGACCTCAGCTCATTCTCGAATCCTATCACATTAAGCAGAAATGAAATTGCAAAAGGCGGTTTGCGGAAAATGGTATTAGAAAATAATCTTCTATATATTTTAACACGTACGGAAATTCAGGTAATTGATGTATCTGATCCTTCCGGGCCTTCGAAGCTTACCGAATTACAGACTTTTGAAGAAAGAGTCACAAGTATTGCTGTATCCGGAGATTTTGCTTTTCTTTCATTTCCGTTAAACACAAGTTCCTCAAAAATATTGGTATATGATATTTCTGAATCTGGAAATCCTGTGCTGGTGAACGATCAGACTTTTGAATTTGGAGGAGAATTTTATTCTTGGGAAAGTCATTTAAACAGCAATAATTTATTCCTTGTCGGTATCGATTCTTTTGTAATAATTGATATCAGCAATCCATATTCTCTAAAAGAAATAGGAAGTTATGATCTCATTTCAGATAATACATTTTCATTATTTACGAATGATAAATATGCTGTAATAGGTCGGATGTATGGGGAGCGTTTTGTGATCTTAGACATTACCGATCCATATTTTCCTATGGCTGTTGGGAGTCTGCACCATCCAAATGCTGGTTGGGGATTTTCAGTTAGTAGTAACTATATTTATTTCGGTGAAGATGCCCTCAATATATATAATATAATTGATCCTTCAAATCCTATTGGAGCAGGTTCATATGAAACGGATTTTCCTGTGCGCGGAATTTGCGTGTCGGGTGATTACATGTATGTAACGAGCCAATATAAATTGCATATTTTCGATATTAGTAATCCTGATAATACTTTCAAAATCAGCTCGATGGATATTTCTTATAGTAATTACAGACTTTATGTGAAAGATAATTATGTTTATGTACCGAGTGGTTTTGATATGGGACTATCAATAATAGATGTTTCAGATCCAGATATTCCAGTAAACGCGGTAAACTATAGCAGCGGTTTCTGGGTAAGGAATATTGATTTTTCAGATAATTATTTTTTTACTTCTGATGGGTACGGTTTTGAAATACTTTCATTTAAACCTGATACGGCAATTAATGGACCAGTATCGAATATTCCGGAGAATTTTATTCTTCACGATAATTATCCTAATCCTTTTAATAATGGTACTACAATAAAATTCAGTATTAAAAATACGGCATTCACTACACTTAAAATATACAACCTAATGGGTCAGCATATAAAAACTCTCATTTCGAAAGCACTGGAGCCGGAGAATTATACATACTATTGGGGAGGGAAGAACGACAAGGGGCAGAAGGTCGGATCGGGAGTATATTTATACAGGCTGCAGGTGGGAAATTTTTCGCAGACAAAGAAAATGCTTTTGATAAAATAACAGAATAACAAAACACCCCCAAATAAGTTTGAGGGTGCCACACTAATCTGAAGTGTTATCTGATTTAGTATCAAGTTTAATACCATATTACTCCCAGTTGAGACTCTCACTGACTGGGCACAACAGGTACTAGATTTCATTGTTTTGAAGAAACTATAGTATTTCCACAATCCGATTAACCTGATATCCTGATAAAGATCTACTCGATGTCGGTGTTCTCACCAACAGGGATTTTAGTTTTCGAGTATGATATTGATTTCTTATTCAGCCGGGACGCATTTATATCCGTAGCAGTGCAGATAGGCTTCGCCGTCACTGTACATCTTACGGAACTCGATCCTGACTTTCATACCGGATTTTACTTCTTCCGGGGCAATATCAGCAAGCATGGCTGTCATTCTCGCGCCGTCTTCCATCTCGACAATGGCACAGGTATAAGGGACCATGTCTGTAAATCTCGGCTCTGCAACGGTTACCGTTGTATAGGTGACGACTGTTCCTTCCGTAGCAAGATTTACATCCTCGAGATCACGGCTTTTCATACCGGGAGTTACCAGCCTTTTCGGAAAAAAGACATTTCCGGTTTTCTTGCATTTATTGCCTTCGTATCTATATCTTTGAGGAATTTCTCTCCAATAACGTGCTGGTGTAGACATTATACTACCTCCATTATTGTACAAACTGAACTTGCTCCCGTACCGCCCATATTCTGTGTCATGCCGACCTTTGCATCCTTGACCTGGCGATCGCCTGCGTCAGCGCGGAGTTGGTTAACGATCTCGACAGCCTGGGCAGCACCAGTCGCGCCAACAGGATGGCCTTTTGATTTCAGCCCGCCGCTTGTATTTACCGGGAGCTTACCGCCGATCTCTGTAATCCCGTTTTCAACAGCTTGGCCTCCTTTGCCTTTTTCGATGAATCCCATCGATTCAAGGGTGATGATCTCGGCAATGGTGAAACAGTCATGAACCTCAAGCACATCGATGTCATCGTGATTCTTCCCTGCCATGTCGAATGCCTTATTAGCTGCGATCTCGGCTGAAGTTATCCATGCAGGATCCTTTCTGCTGTGGAGAGCAATAGAATCTGTTGCCATTGCTATACCGGATATTTTTATAACCGGTTTGTCCGTCAGATCTTTTGCCATATCGAGCGGACACATAATTACTGCAGCTGCGCCGTCAGTGATCGGTGAACAATCGAGTATATGCAGGGGATCGCATACGATTATCGAGTTTAGGACCTGTTCGATTGTAATTCTTGTCGGGAACTGGGCATTCGGATTCATCGAGCCGTTTGCATGGTTCTTCACAGCAACTGCAGCAAGCTGTTCAGATGTCGTTCCGTATTTTTCCATGTGGGCTCTTGCCATCATTGCATAGAGTCCCGGAAATGTCGCTCCGTTATATACTTCGTATTCCTGGTCTGCG
>JANQEH010000182.1 GCA_028278455.1 bacterium | reverse complement strand
TCGCCCCATCGTAATTCAGCTGCATCTGCTGAAACCAGAAAGATGGTATCAGGTTTTGGAACATTTTTCCGAAAAGGATAAATTCTGCATTATAGACGTCTCGTATATGACCAGTCAGCCTCCAGCCATCAACGACACCTCTCATCATATCGTACAGTATCCAGAATCCTACAAAAGGCAGCCAGTCTGTTATAAACCTTCTGGCCTTGCCTTTACCGAGAACAAAAGAGAAGAGAAAAAGGGCGAAAAAGATATGGTCAGGACGAACTCTGAGAATTTGGTTGATAACAATGAAGTACCCGGTAACACCAAGCAGAAGGTATATTTTCCATCTCTTTTCGCTGTCAATCAGCGATCTTATCGTATTAAGATCTCTCATTTCCTTCCAGGTTTTCACCAAAAAACTGAACGCCAATATAATGAAAAAAAAATCTATTACCAAGCCTTTACAGAACATTGAATGACATATTGAGTCTTCCCTGGTTAGTAAGGACATGATTTTTAGATATTGCATTTCTTTATGAAAAGGAGTAACTTTTTAATACAGTCACTTCCGCTGAAATTTACCGGTTTACATAAATGATAGATCTGAGTATTCACGAAAAACAACTGAATGCAAATAAGTCCAGAGCAAGGGAACTCGGGATAATTATTCCTGAAATTCAACAGATGATCGATCCTGATTCGATACCCGGTGAGCTCCTGGGAAATCTGAAAAACACTGGTCTATGGGATCTGGATCCGTTGAATCTTTTCCGGATAACATGGAAGAATGAACCGACTCCCACCGGAGGGCAGTTTGGAAATGTCAACTTTCTTGAATTCCCCCCTGAATTAACTGGAATTAAGGCTAAGATAGTTGCCCTGACGGGAAAATGGTTCCCTACCGGCTCTCATAAGGTCGGAGCAACATTCGGATGTCTTGTTCCAAAGCTTATCACAGGACAATTCGATCCAACTGTGCAAAAAGCTGTATGGCCATCCACAGGTAATTTCTGTCGCGGCGGAGCCTACGTATCATCATTACTTTCATGCGAATCTATTGCGATTCTACCTGAAGAAATGAGCCGTGAACGATTTGAATGGCTTAGTAGAACAGCCGGTGAAGTTATAGCTACACCCGGCGGCGAAAGCAATGTAAAGGAGATATACGATAAATGTCATGAACTTAAAAGCAGCAGGGAAAACATCTCTGTTTTTAACCAGTTTGAAGAATTCGGTAATTATCTCTGGCATTATCATGTTACAGGCGGAGCTATCAGATCTGTGTTTGAGAATCACTTTACGGATAATTGTAGATTTTCAGGATTTGTATCTTCCAGCGGTTCAGCTGGAACACTTGCGGCGGGAGATTTCCTTAAAACTATGTACCCTGGCCTGAAAATCGCTGCTTGTGAAGCCCTTCAGTGCCCAACAATGCTGCAGAACGGTTTCGGAGCGCACCGAATCGAGGGTATCGGTGATAAGCATATTCCATGGATCCACAATGTCCGCAATACTGACGTTGTGATTGCAGTTGATGATGATCAATGCATGGAGCTTATCAGGCTTTTCAATGAACCTGCCGGCAAAGAATATTTAATGGAACAGGGATGCAGTGAGAAATTCATCGGAGAGCTGGACCTTGCAGGTATCTCTGGAATATCGAATCTGATCTCATGCATTAAGTTCGCTAAATATTTTGAATTGTCGGATAAGGATGTCGTCTTTACTGTGTTGACAGACTCCATGGAATTGTACTCCAGCAGATTAATTGAGTTGAGAGCTGATCGTGGATGTTTGCGACGAGAGGATGCTGTCAGGGAATACTATAGAGACCTAATGGGCGCAGAAACAGACAATATGCTTGAATTATCACATTATGATCGAAAACGAATTCATAATCTAAAATATTTCACTTGGGTCGAGCAGCAGGGGAAGGATGTTGAAGAACTAAACAACCAGTGGTACTATTTCCCTGAATACTGGAATGAGATTGCCGCAAAAAAAGATGAGATTGACATGCTAATTAGAGAGTTCAACAGTTAGATCATATCTGTAAAGGTGTAATAATGACAAATCTTGAAAGAATTAAACAAATATCGCAATCCCTTGAAACCGGAATAACCGGATTTCTAAGGGATATGATCGCGATCCCCTCATTCAATACCGAGAAGAATGTTATAGAGAGAATCAAAAGCGAAATGGAACTGATAGGTTATGATGAGATCAGGATAGATGCTATGGGAAATCTTCTCGGACGTATCGGTAACGGCAGAACAGTGATAGCCATAGACGGACATTGTGATACAGTCTCCCCCGGCGATTCGGCGAATTGGGATATTGATCCATTGAAAGGTGATTTCAGGGACGGATTTGTTTTCGGCAGAGGTGCTGCTGACCAGAAAGGCGGTATTGCATCGATGGTTTATTCTGCGAAGATTCTTCGGGAAACCGGAGTTCCGGATAATTTGTCTGTATGGCATGTTATTTCGATCAGAGAAGAAGAATATGAAGGTGTCAACTGGAAGTATCTTTTGCAGGAGGAGAAGCTCAATCCGGAAGTTGTACTGCTTACCGAACCGACAAATCTCGATATCTGCATCGGGCAGAGAGGCAGGATAGATATAAAGGTTAGGACAAAAGGGGTATCCTGTCATGGAGCTAATCCTCATCTCGGAGAGAATGCCATTTATAAAATGACACCGATTCTTAGAGATATCGAGAAAATGAACTCGAAATTTCCCGATATCGAAAACCTCGGCAAAGGCACCATAACAATTACAGGGATCAGCTCTACTTCCCCTTCGATAAATGCTGTTGCTGACTCCGCAGAGATACACATCGACAGGAGGCTAACTAAGGGAGACACTCTGGAAAGCGCAGTTAATGAAATAAAGGAATTGTCATCTGTTAAAGAAGCGGATGCTGAAGTTTATGTTCCCGAATTTAACCTGAAAACTTATACTGGCCTCGAGTACCCGTCAAAAGCTTACTATGCAACATGGTTAATGGAAAAAACCAGTCCTGTTGTCAGAAATGCTGTCGAGACTTATGAAGAATTATTCGGGGATAAACCGGAAGTCAGGCCCTGGAATTTTTCGACAAACGGTGTTGCTACTAAAGGTATATTCGATATTCCAACCATTGGACTTGGACCATCGGACGAACTGCTTGCTCATACTACTGATGAGAAAGTATCCGTTCAGCATCTGACTGATGCTGCTGCATTTTATGCATCATACGTAACAAATTTCAACATAGAAATATAATACCGGAGTAGAAAATGATATATCCCATCACAAGGATGAGAAGGCTCAGACAGAATGAGACAATGAGAAGAATGGTAAGAGAGACAAGGCTTTCTGCCGATGATCTTATTTATCCTCTTTTCGTCTGTCCGGGAGATAATGTTAAGAATCCGGTCAATTCAATGCCGGGACAATTTCAGCTTTCGATTGATAATCTTGTAAAAGAATGTTCAGAAGCGGAATCGTTTGGAATCCCGGCTGTATTATTGTTCGGTATTCCAGAAAAGAAAGATCCGGTCGGCTCCGAAGGAATAAAAGAAGACGGGATAGTTCAGAATGCCGTCAAAGCAATAAAGGAAAACTGCAAAGACCTTCTGGTTATCACAGATGTCTGTATGTGTGAATATACCTCCCACGGGCACTGCGGAGAGATCGTTGACGGTGATGTCCACAATGATAAATCTCTCGGTCATCTAGGAGCTATGGCCCTGAGTCATGTAAAAGCCGGGGCTGATATGGTCGCTCCCTCAGATATGATGGACGGCAGGATCGGATATATCAGAGAGGTATTAGATGCGGAAGGATTCGAAAACACACCTATAATGGCCTATTCGGCGAAATTCGCCTCAGCATATTACGGACCGTTCAGGGAAGCTGCAGAATCCGCTCCCCAGTTCGGAGACAGAAAATCTTACCAGATGGATCCTGCAAATATCAATGAAGCCCTGAGAGAGGCAGACCTGGATATGGATGAAGGCGCAGACATAGTTATGGTCAAGCCTGCTCTCCCATATCTTGACGTGATCACAAAAGTAAAAGAGGATACGGGAATTCCTGTTGCAGCGTATAATGTCAGCGGTGAATATTCGATGATAAAGGCGGCGGGAGCGAATGGCTGGATAGACGAAGATAAAGTAATGATGGAAACCCTGCTTTCAATTAAGAGAGCAGGAGCAGACCTGATACTGACATATTTCGCAAAGGACGCTGTGAAATTGCTGTAGATTTAAGAATTTACCATTTTTGACAGACAGGAATGCCTGTCATGAGAATCGGTTTTAATATAATTTAACCGGAAATAACACCCACAAACAAGTTTGTAGGTGCCACGAAATTGCGAGAAGCTGCGAGAGAATATATTAAAATTGATACAATTATTTTGTCCGATTTTTTTCTCGTTCAAGAAAATCTCCGGTGAAGTAGTAAAGACTGCTGAGATAACAAAACAGATACTTTCTGATTATTTTTTGGTACAATCAGACTCATATAATTTTCTGATATACTCAAACTCAACTATTTAGCATGGTACCTGCAAACTTGATAATCTATCATGGCACCTACAAACTCGATTTGTGGGTGCTGATAAACTAGAGAATAAATGGAGAAACAAATGCGCGATACTTCCAGAAAACTATTCGATGAAGCAAAAAAATATATGCCGGGCGGAGTTAATTCCCCGGTTAGGGCGTTCAGGTCTGTCGGCGGCGATCCGCTCTTTATAAGCAAAGCTGCCGGTTCGAGAATACACGATGCTGATGATAACGCGTACATTGATTATGTATGCTCATGGGGCCCACTGATATTTGGGCACGCCCGGTACGAAGTTCTGAAAGCAGTAGCCGAGACCGCTAAGAACGGTACAAGTTTCGGTGCAAGCACACCGGGTGAGATAATGCTCGCGAAGATCATTACCGGGATCTATCCCTCGATAGATAAAGTAAGAATGGTTAATTCCGGGACGGAAGCTACCATGAGCGCTGTCAGGCTTGCCCGAGGATTTACCCGCAGGGATAAGATAATCAAATTCGACGGATGTTACCACGGGCACAGCGACAGTTTCCTGATCAAGGCCGGATCAGGAGCCCTTACCCTGGGTATCCCCGGTAATCCAGGTGTTACAAATGGAACGGCAGCCGATACACTGATCGCAAAATACAACCACCTCGATACCGTCAGGGAGCTTTTCGAAGCCAATAATGAGCAGATAGCCTGTGTGATCGTTGAACCTGTCGCCGGAAATGCAGGCGTAATTCCCCCGGTAGAAGGATTCTTAAAAGGGCTCAGGGACCTCTGCACGGAAAATGGAGCCCTGCTGATATTCGACGAGGTTATAACGGGATTCCGAATTGCCCTCGGCGGAGCTCAGGAATATTATGGCGTCACCCCAGACCTGACATGTCTCGGAAAGATAATCGGCGGAGGCCTCCCTGTCGGGGCTTACGGCGGTAAAGCTGAGATCATGGATACTATCGCACCCGACGGCCCGGTCTACCAGGCAGGAACACTTGCCGGCAATCCCCTCGCTATGGCTGCCGGATATGCAACGGTATCCCTGCTGAAGAATGAAAATCCATATCCTCAGCTCGAGAAGAAGGCGCAGCTTCTCGAGGATGGCCTGAAGGATGTCAACAGTAAGTTCGATATACCGATCCAGATGAACCGGGTGGGATCCATGAGCTGCAGGTTCTTCGCCGATGAACCTGTAACAGATCTTGATACGGCAATGAAGAGCGATACGGAATTATTCGGTAAGTATTTCAACGCGATGCTCGATAACGGGATCTACATGGCGCCGTCCCAGTTCGAGGCTGGTTTCATCTCGGTAGCGCATTCAAACGACGACATCGAAAGAACCATCGACGCCCACGAAAAAGCGCTGGGGATGATCCTGAATTAAGCAATATTTGTTGTTTCTGTTTTCTCGGTTACTTTCTGAAGAGCTTTTTGACGGCTTCCATGAACCAGTCGAGGATGGAAATATTCACTCTGAAAGTCTGCCTGATCAATACTGCATCGTCATGCCGTTTATCTTCGATCAATTTGTTATAGTGATCCTTTACGAAAGGTTCCATCACACTCTTTGAGATGTGCATCTGCTTAGAGAAATCCTTAGCCGGTCCGTATTCTCCGTTCTCCATCAATGTATTCCAGTGGGAAACTGCTGCCTTGTTAACCCGGGGCTCTTTGATATTGAAATGATAAGCAAGGCTCGAGGCTAGTTCCCAGTTTGTGCTTTCAAATGCCCTGTGAAAACAGGTTACTGCCTCGCCGATCGTATCCGGATCCGAGATCTTCAGTCTGAAAGTCTTTATAGTCTCGAAGACCTTCACATACTGTTCTGTTTCCAGCAGTGCTTTTACAGCCCGAGTTGCTTCATCGGTCACTACATCCGCAGGCACTTTATATTCTTTTATGACTTTCTCCGCGCTGTCAATCTCCCCCCTGTTAAGCGCTGTAACCAGGAAATTTCTTGTTACCTGCGAGACAGCCTCCATGCTGTTCGCAAGCAGGTTCTTATCAAATAGAAGATAACTTTCTTTAACGAATTTTGCCGTATTCAGGTCACCTTCCTTTATAAGCTTGTTATGTGCATCTTCAGCTGATTTGATAACATCTGTTCTTACGTCCGCCGGAGCATCTTTATCGACAAGTTTAAAATTTTGTGCCATCTCAACTGCAGCCTGATATTTCCCTGTAAGCACGTACTCCCTGTGAGCCATCTCGACATTCTTCGTTATTTTTAAGACAAGCTCGGATATCAGCGGACTTGTATCCTGAGCAATATCGAGTATCTTCAACGTTTCCATAATTTTGAACAGCTCATCCTGCCTACCTTTATCGAGAAGCGGCAGCGTTATATTTTCATTGAATAATGAATTGAAATTTGTCTGGTCCTTGGTGTCAAGTTCGGAAAGATCCCTGTCATGCAGCAAATGATACCTGTTTTCTATGTTCAGAAATTCCTTAACATTCTGTTTGGCAAGAAGCTTTTGATAACCCCTGATCCCGGCCGTTAAGGTGCGTTTTCTCGATACATCAAAGATTTGTCCCAGACGCAGGGCTTTGATATATTCCGACCGGTCGAAGAGATCATTGAATGCCTGCCGGGAAACACTTACAATCAGGTCCTCGGGAATATTGAATTTCTCCTTGATCTCCAGAGCCTTGCTGACATTCTTTTCTTTCAACTCGTCCATATACGCCTTGACCGACATGTTGTTGATGTCATTTTTAGACATCCCGTATTTAATACCCCAGTCATAGGCCTTGTTGTATTCCTTTTTCTCGGTTAATTCCCTGAACTGAGCAGTAATAGCTTCCAAACGAATCTCAACAGGCATATTGAACTCTTCGCAGACTGCAATAGCAACTGACATGTTCTTATCTTTAAGGAGTCTTCGAAATGCTTTTTCAGCTATATCATTTGTTTCGAACGTATTTAGACTATTATCAGCTATAAGGGCAGATGCCCGGTCGAGGTCTCCCCTTACAAGGTGTTCAATTACCTCTTTTTTTATTTTATGTTTATCTTCGCCTTCCATTAAGGTACAGCCGCGGTTATTTTGAGTCTGTATTTCGGAGTTACTTGTGAATTGGTTAAATTCAGGAAAAATTCCATTAAATATAAACATATATTGTTAAAATTATATTATTTTTTTGTATATTTTAATAAAATCTGGAAAAAAACTGAACTTTACTGATCAAATCTTAATAAATTTCCAAAAATGGAGCAAAGATGAGCGATCTGGATATTGTAAAACCCACACTGATTGTAAATAAAGAACGCGTGCGCAGAAATATAAAAACCATCTCTGAAAAAGCATGGTACAGCGGAGTCAGGTTCAGGCCGCATTTCAAAACGCATCAAAACGCAATGGTCGGTGATCTGTTTCGCGAAGCAGGTATTGAGTCAATAACAGCCTCATCTATCGACATGGCAAAATTCTTTGCGGATAACGGGTGGAAAGACATCACGATCGGTTTTCCTGTAAATGTTCTGCAGATGAATGATATTAAAAGCCTTGCCCGAGAAGTAAACCTGGGACTTCTGGTAGAGTCTATTGAAACAGTAAAATTCTTAGGAGAAAATCTCGACACAGCGGCAGATATTTGGATTAAAGTCGATACTGGTTATGGAAGGACAGGTATAGACTCTAAAAAGGGCAGCAGAATTAAGGATATAATTTCCGAGACACGGAAGTTCAATAACCTCACACTCAAAGGATTGCTGACTCATGCAGGACATACTTACAATGCAGTATCAGAAGATGATATCCGGCAAATTTATGATGATACTGCTGAGAAACTGCAAAAAGTCCGGTCTTACCTTGAAACTGAAGGATTTGAAAATATAGAGATCTCAATAGGTGATACCCCTTCCTGCAGTCTGGTAGAGGAATTCAACGGAATTGATGAGATCCGTCCGGGAAATTTTGTATATTACGATTATATGCAGCTGCTGCTCGGCTCATGCAGGGAAGAAGACATCGCCTGTGCCGTCGGGTGCCCGGTTGTTGCTGTGCATGAAGAAAAAGATGAAGCAATCATCCACGGAGGAGCCGTACACCTTTCAAAAGAACAGGTAAGAAACAGCAATGGAGACATATCCTTCGGGGCTGTTGCATTACCTGCAGAAAATGGTTGGGGAAAAATCTTAAAGAACTCGAATGTATTCTCCATCTCCCAGGAACATGGAAAAGTCAGATTAGACAACGAAACACTTGAAAGCATCAAGGTTGGCAGCATTCTGATGGTACTACCGGTCCATTCATGCCTGACTGCAAATCTCCTTAAAGAGAATACAGTGTTAATCTGATCAGGCAAACCGAAAACAATAAGGAATACATTAATGAAAATAAATACATCCCTTAATTTCAGAATTGTATTACAGGCACTGATCATTGTCGCCGTATGTATGCCGGTCTTGATAAGTCTTGTGAATATGACTCAAAAGTATACTGCAGATTTCGAAGAATGCACTATAGGTGTTGCGGCGGGATCCGCAACTTCAGACGGCAGACCGCTTGTATGGAAGACAAGAGATACTTCAGAAAGGGATAACGAGGTAGTATACTTTCCGACCTCCTCAAGTTATTATAGTTATATCGCTGTAACTAATGCAGGAAGTGAAACGCCGTGGATGGGTGTAAATGAAAAGGGATTTGCCATTGTGAATTCATATTCACCTGATCTACCTTCAGCTAATACCGGAGACACTAACGGTACATTCATGGCTGAAGCTCTCTGGAATTGCGCTACTCTGGAGGATTTTGAAGCCCTTCTGAATTCAACTGCCGGGATCCGGTCTACGAGATCTAATTTCGCTGTAATAGACACGACAGGCGCAGCTGCTATCTATGAGACATCCGGCTATCAGCACTGGAAATACGATGCGAATAATTCATCGGATGCACCAAACGGCTATATAGTGAAAACGAACTTTGCTCATAACGGTGACGGGAGCGGGAGCGGTATGGAAAGATATAATCGAACCGGGGACCTGATATCCGATTTCTTTGCCGGTGACAGCCTGAACTACAAAAGCGTGATCAGAATACAGATGAGAGATTTCTCTGATTCAGGAAGCGATCCTGTTTCAGTTCCTTTTCCCGGAAACTGGTCTTCAGGTTATCCTTACGGCTACATTTATACATCAGTAAGTATTTGTAGAAACACATCAGTCTCTGCTACAGTAGTACATGGAACTCTTCCTGGAGAACCTGCAAAATTGAGTACAATGTGGACAATTCTGGGGCAGCCTGCCACCTCTATAGCTGTTCCCTACTGGGCAGTTGGGGAAACCCCGTCAGTATCAAATGGTACAAGCACGGCTCCATTATCTGACAGGGCTAATCAGATACGCGAGAAACTTTACAGCTATACTTACAATTCAAGCTTGATTAATTCTTATAAACTCCTTAACGGTAAGGGAGACGGAATCTGGAAAAAAACCTTTCCGGCAGAGGATTCGATCTTTACTGCTGTAGACTCGATCCTTGTCGACTGGCGGACTAATACACCTACGTCAGAAACAATGCTCTCGAAGGAAGAAGACCTGGCTGATTATGCTTATTCGATACTCGGACAAACATATGAAATGATCGACGGGATAACCGATATAGAGGATATCGTCCAACCTGAATTATTTCAGCTGCATCAGAATTATCCGAATCCGTTCAATCCATTGACAACTATCAAATTCAATATACCGGCTCCAGCAGATGTATCCCTGAAGATCTACAACATAACCGGACAGATGGTGAAAAACCTTTTATCGAAGCGTATGCCTGCCGGACTTCACAACGTCAGATGGGATGGTACTAACAGCTCCGGAATGAAAGTCAGCTCGGGAACATATATTTACACCCTGAAAACCGGAGAGCTGACCTCTTCTAAAAAGATGGTACTTCTGAAATAAAATCCGTTTTGAACTGTATAATGTTTCATAATAGATCATTATCTCTAAACTGACAATAATCGCACAAATAAGGGGATCGTTTATGAAGATCGGTAAATTATCCACAAAGACAATATCGGCTGTATTACTTATAATACTTTTACCCCTCACAACAGTTTTCGCACAACTCCCTGATCTTATTCCTTCCGGGGAGTTTTTCAGAGGGAATATGTATAACGGACACAGGATATCTCCTGACGGTAAATATATCTCTTATTTCGGTCCCTCTGAAGAAGGAGGGTACTATCTCTGGCTGCAGACTCCGGGCACTAACGAAAAACTTAGGATCAGTGATTTTCCAAGGGGGATGTTCGGATATCAATGGGCATTTGATAATAAGCACCTCATATATCTACAGGATGCTGACGGTGACGAAAATTTTCGTTTTTTCGCTTACAATGTCAAATCAAAAGAGGTGAAGGAGCTAACTCCTTACTTAGGTGTAAAAGGGCAGAATCTTTTAATGGAGCCGAACTGTCCCGATGAAATCCTTGTCGGCCTGAATTTTAGAGATAAGAAGGTATTCGATATCCACAGGATTAATCTGAGGACCGGCGAGATAGCTATCGATACTGAAAACCCCGGTGATGTCCGCTGGTGGCTGGCGGACCGCGACCTAAAAATACGAGCAGCAGTTGCTTTGGATCCGGTGAATGGAAACACTATACTTCGTGTCAGAGATACAATCGAGGCACCCTGGCGGGAATTGATTGTGTGGCCATTTGGTGAAACAGGATTGCTGGAGGGATACGGAAGTGCGCTTGCCGTTGCGTTCTCCGCAGATGGTGAATCAATCTTCGTTCAGGCCGCATTTGAGCATAACATGACACAACTTTCTAAGATCGATTTATCGACAGGTAATATTCTGGAAACTATAGCTTCCGATCCTGAAAAATCATTATGGAATGAGTTGGATGAAACGTTATATGATAAACTTCAAGTTTTATTTGATCATAAAACTATGCAAGTTCAGGCAGTAGGTTTTGAACATATGCTTCCGGAATGGAAGGTTATTGACCCAGAATTTGAGCCTGATTTTAACCTTCTTCGTGATAAACATACCGGTATATTTAAAATTGCTTCCAGAGACTTGTCAGGAAAACACTGGCTTGTTGAATATCTTGACGATGACAAACCGGGTGCTGTATATTATTATGATCGGAGCAAAAAGGAATTATCTCAATTATTTAAAACAAACACTCATATGGAAAACCATAAATTTGCTCCTATGAAACCAATTATGATAAAAGCCAGAGACGGGCTCGATATACCCTGTTATATTACATTGCCCGTGGGAATCGAACCAAAAAATTTACCTCTTGTAATGAATATCCACGGCGGGCCATGGGACAGAGATAAATGGGGATATAGCATGGCCACACAGTGGCTGGCAAACCGGGGATATGCTGTTTTACAGGTCAATTTCAGGGGATCTACCGGATTTGGTAAGGATTTCTTAAATGCAGGTACAGGAGAATGGGGTGTTGGAAGTATGCAGCACGATATTACCGATGCCGTGAAATGGGCGATTGACCAGGGAATTGCCGATCCTGAAAAAATAGGTATCTTTGGCGGATCATACGGCGGTTATGCCGTCCTTGCAGGGCTTGCATTCACACCGGATTTGTATAAATGCGGTGTTGATCTTTTCGGACCTTCTAATGTCCAGACTTCAATTAATACAATGCCGGATTGGTGGGGACCAATAAAAACAAGATGGCTTCTCCGGATAGGTGGAAACCTGAACATCCTGGAAAATAATGACTTCATCCGCAAGATATCTCCTTTTTATCACGTTGACAGGATAAAAGCAAAATTGATGATTGTTCATGGAGAGAACGATCCCAGAGTCGCTATCTCAGAATCAAACCAGATTACTGAAAAAGTAAGAAAAAATGGTGGTGAGGTTACATATATTGTCTTTCCGGATGAGGGACACGGCCTGAACAAGTATGCAAATTATGTAGACTTTCTGAGCAGACTTGAGAACTTTCTGGCTAAGAACCTGGGGGGAAGATGCATCCCTTATTCTCCTCAACCTGGATCTTCCGCTGAGATCAGGTAAGCATTCAATTTCAAAACCGAAAAAGGGGAGTATTCTCCCCTTTTATTGATGCGAATTAAAACCAAACAGGAATTACAATTAAAATCCTGTTTTCTGCTATTTCTTTCCCAGGAAAAGCCAGACATTGCCGTTAGTTGATCTTTTCCCATTAACTATCTCTGAATGAAATTCTCCCATAATAATATCCTCGATTCCGTCATTATTCCAGTCGACAATATCGAATCTCTGTCTCATAGGGATTTGATCATAATCAAAAACCAGTTCCACCTCTTTCCCTTTCGCAAGCTCAGGATCTTTATTTGTTCCGGTGTTTCTATGGAAAAATACTGCTCCCCGGTCAGTACCTACAAGCAGATCGACTACACCGTCTTTATCCCAGTCTATCACATACGGAGAAGGCCTATCCGGGAATTTCCCGCCTGCGTGCTTCATTTCAATAGGTGCTGCAAATGAAGGATCATTATTATTACCTGTATTCTTATAATATAACATTTCACTCGTATTGCCTATTAAGATATCTATTAGACCATCACCATTCCAGTCGGCGATGTGGAGTTTTGAATAGGTGCCGATCTTTACACCGTTTTCATAGGTTATGCTTTTTTTGATTATTTTACCTCCGGCTTTGATCAATTTCCCTCTTGCTAATTCCGGATTTTTTACCGTCCCTGTGTTCCTGAAATACCAGACGCTTCCGTTTGTGTCGCCGGAGATAAGGTCTTTAAGGCCGTCATTATCCCAATCCACTATCTGTGGATAAGAACCGATGCATCAGCCCGCGGGGAGGCTGATCTCCGAATCTGCCGCTCTCATATTCCGAAATTCATTAAAGACCGGTTTGGAATCGGTTCCCTCGTTCAGGTAAAGCCTTATCCGGCCTTTACTGAACTGGCCGACAACAAGATCTTTCTTACCATCATTATTCCAGTCTGCCACGGTTGGTACAGAGTGGCCGATATCAACATTGATCGGCTTACCGTTGCTGAGTATCCTGATACCCTTTTCAAAAGATCTCTGTGCAGAAGCATCCGGAAGTGAGTATGCGGCAATTGCGAAGGCAATAATGAATAAAGAAAACAGTCTGCTTAATTTCATCGATAACTCCTTCCGAGATGTACTAATTGAGATTATTTATTATATCTATATTACTGCGAAATCTAATATTTGTTTCCAATAATGGAATTTATTATCCGGCAGATTTTTCAACGATCTGCAGCGCAATATTCAGCGCATCCCTTGCTTCTTCTCCTGTTACAGCTGTCGGAGTATTATTGATAATGGATTGCAGGAATGTAGAGAGTTCAAGCTCTATACTGTCCTTTCCGTCGTTTTTAACCTTCCGGAAACCAACTATCCTCTTTTTGTCATTATGGGATAGATCCATCACAGGGAAAAATTCGGGCTGCTGAAATTTACCATCTTCTTCCGACATTCTGAATATTTCCGACTCACCGTCAACAAAGTCAAGCGATATATAACTATCCTTCTGGAATATTCTCATCTTCCTCATTTTCTTCTGTGAAATTCTGCTTGCAGTAACATTTGCCACAGCTCCGTTCTCAAAATTGATCCTCGCGTTGACGATATCGGCAGTTTCTCCTACCACTCCTACACCACTGGCATCTATAGAGTTTATTTCAGAATCCATTAGCCTCAGGATAATGTCTATATCGTGTATCATCAAATCAAGAATTACCGGCACATCCAGCCCCCGGGGATTGAATGATGCCAGCCTGTGCGCCTCGATGAATTTAGGATTGATCAATTCATGCCGGAGATTCCGGAAAGCAGGATTGAATCGTTCGATATGCCCTACCTGCAGTTTGACATTGCCTCTGATAGCTGCATTTATAATGTCATCTGCCTCTTCAAGGCTTGATGCTATCGGCTTTTCGACAAAAATATGGATACCCTTCTCGGCTGCTATAACAGCTGCATCTCTATGCCCCGTTGTCGGCACAACGATACTGACTGCATCCACCTGGTTAAGAAGTTCATCAACTGAGCTGCAGGATCTTATCCCGTAATCATCCGAAATACTTTTATTGATATCCTCATTTACATCAAAGAATCCTGTCAATTCGGCTTCCGGAATACTCTGATATTTTTTGAGATGAAGCTCTCCTAAATGACCTACACCTATAACTCCGACTTTTATTTTATCCACCTGTACTCCCATTGCATTGATTTTATACTGGATTTCAACCTGAATTTAGACTGTCGTTTAAATTATCGTTTTATTATCATTTTTGCAATAATTAATGTCTAAATAATCTATTTATATTGATTTTATCTTTAAATTGCCCTATATTTTAAGTTTCCATAAATGCTGATCATGAACTTGAATGAGAACATAGAAAAGGTAGGAGAGAGGATAAGAAAAGCTGCAGAAAGTTCTGGCAGAAAAGAAGAAGATATTACTCTCATAGCGGTTACGAAAACCCATCCACCGGATACTCTGGACGAAGCGATCAGGAACGGCATTACCGATGTCGGCGAAAACAGGATACAGGAAGCAGAAAACAAGTTTTTTGATGTAATTGAACGGAAAAAAGCAGTCTGGCATTTTATAGGCCACCTCCAGAGGAACAAAGCCAAAAAGGCTGTAAAGTTCTTTGACGTTATACATTCTGTGGATTCGGAATCCCTCGCAAAGGAGTTGAACAGACTTGTTGAGAATAAGATCGATATCTTTGTTGAGATCAATATAGGGAAGGAAGAGCAGAAATCAGGTATTATGCCCGCAGACACATTCAGTTTTTGTGAATCTATTACGAAATACGAAAAACTAAACTGCCGCGGCCTGATGGTGATACCTCCAATTGGAAATAATCCGGAAGAAGTCAGAAAGTATTTCAGGGCAACTGCCGATTTGCAGAATGAGCTTAATAAAAGAAACATTTTCGAAAATACATTAACTGACCTTTCTATGGGAATGACTGATGATTTTGAAACGGCCATTGAAGAAGGTGCCACCCATGTGAGAATAGGAAGAGCAATATTCGGTCCGAGAAAAGAGTTTCACAAGAGATAAAATAATGTTTAAATTTTCTCCAAGAGACATACAGAACCAGGAATTCAAAAAAGTCCTCCGAGGCTATGATTCGGTTGAAGTGGATGCATACCTTGAAATGTTAAGTGAGGAATTCGAATCACTGGTAAAGGCAAATAAAGCTCTTCAGGTCAAGCTTGCACAGTACGAAGACGAGTTAAAAGAAACACCTGTAAAGCCGGCCGAAAATGTGGTTGAGCCGGTACCGGAACCAGAACCGGAGATGCAGGCTGAAACAAGGGTAGATGATAGTAAAGCTCAACAACTTATCAGGGAAGCGGAAATAAAAGCGAATGATATCATTTCCGGAGCACACAGAGATCTTGAGCAGATTAGAGATGAGGTCGAGACGCTGAAGAAACAGAAAAACGCATTTACTCGAAAGATAAAGCAACTTTTAAAGGCTCAGTTCGAGCTTGTAAAAATTCTCGAAGCCGATGACAGACAGCTAAGCGAATTGAAGATCGTTGAAAGGCGGAAAAGGAAAGGCAGTTTACCGGAAAAAACCGGAGAACATATCGAAGCTGAAAAAATTCCTGAACGAGATATCCGGGGAAATGATTCAGAAGAACCGCCTTCTGACAGTGTTGAACCAGAGTTCACGGCACCCAAAGATGAACCTGAAGATGATCTTGATTTTACGGTGAAGACAGAAGATGACCTTTTACCCGGGCCGGATGCTGATCCAGCTCCCGGAGCAGATCTGCAGAAGGAAAATCTTCAGTTTCAGGCTGATATCAGGAATGAAGAACAGCAATTAGCATTCAAGAACGAGGAATCCGAAGAAGATACTCATGAAACGGTTGAAGGAGGCAGAGATACTGAAGACAGCAAGGCCTCAACATTCCACAACGGGTTCAACCTGATCGATAACATTATTGACAGCGATCAGGAAGATAATACAGAGAACAATGATATAGAATCTAATAACAGAGAGATCTAAACCATGACCGAACTGAGAGAATCTATCGATAAAGCTGTTAAGGCTATCCTTGAGAAAAACGATATCAAACCGGATCTTGCAATAATATTAGGTACCGGGCTTGGAGGTCTGGTTAAAGAAATAGAAATAGAAACAGAGATCCCTTATGAGGAGATACCCGGCTTTCCGCTGTCTACTGTGGAATTTCATGCCGGGAAATTAATTATAGGGACATTGAGCGGTAAAAAAGTTGTTGCCATGCAGGGTAGATTCCACATGTATGAAGGTTATGATATGCAACAGATCACCTTCCCCGTACGTGTTCTTAAATATTTAGGCGCAGAAACGCTTATAATATCGAATGCCTGCGGTGGAATTAATCCCGGTTTTAATAAGGGTGATCTGATGGCTATAATGGATCATATCAATCTACTCGGTGACAATCCACTGATCGGCGCTAATGATAACTCGATCGGTCCAAGATTTCCGGATATGTCCCAACCTTATTGCAAAGAAATGATTCGTCTTGCACTGGATATAGCAAAGGATGAGAATATCAGTCTTCAGACTGGTGTGTATGCTTCCATGACCGGACCATCACTTGAAACGGCAGCCGAATACAATATGCTCAGAGTGATCGGTGCGGACGCAATTGGAATGTCAACAGTTCCAGAGGTCATCGTTGGAGTACACATGGGTATGAAGATCCTTGCTTTTTCAGTAGTTACGGATATATGTGTACCGGAAACACTTGAACCGGTTAATATCGATGAAATCATTAAGATAGCTAACGAAGCTGAGCCGAAACTCACACTGCTTATTAAGAAAGTGGTTGAGAAACTCTAATTCATTGATAACCTGTATCCGAAAAAAAGAGACAAAGATATATCATGTACGAAAAATTACCAACTCAGGTGAACTATCCGGAGCTCGAGCGCGAGATAGTAGAGTTCTGGAAAGAGCACAATATATTCAAAAAGTCTGTCGAAGAAAGACCAGATAACAGACAATTTATATTTTATGAAGGACCGCCAACAGCTAACGGCAAGCCCGGTATACACCATGTAATCTCAAGGACTATCAAAGACCTTGTCTGCAGGTATAAGACTATGCAGGGGTACCGGGTAGAAAGAAAAGCAGGCTGGGATACTCACGGTCTCCCGGTTGAGATCGAGGTCGAGAAACAGCTCGGCCTGGACAGTAAAGAAAAGATCATAGAATACGGCGTAGCCGAATTCAATCAGAAATGCAAGGATTCCGTTTTCAAGTATCTTAAGGATTGGGATATTCTAACCGAAAGGATCGGATTCTGGCTTGACCTTGACGATCCCTATATAACTTATCAGAACAATTATATTGAGACAGTCTGGTGGATCCTTGATAATTTTTTTAAAAGAGACCTGATTTATAAAGGTCATAAGATACTCCCGTTCTGCCCGAGATGCGAAACTCCGCTTTCGAGTCATGAGGTTTCACTAGGTTATAAGGATGTATCGGATCCGTCGATCTTTGTTAAGGCTAAGGTCAAGGGCGAGGAAAATACACATTTTTTATTATGGACAACAACTCCCTGGACACTTATCTCAAACGTTGCACTTGCCGTGAGTCCTGACCTTGAATATGTATATGCAGAAACTGACGAGGGCACGTTGATCCTTGCAAAGGAACTGATAGAAATCCTGAAGGCCCCGAGTAAGGTACTGAAGATCGTAAAAGGCAGTGAGCTTGCAGGTATGGAATACGATCAGATATTCCCATTCTGCCAAACAGAAGACAAAGCATTTTTTGTAATTTCAGGCGATTTCGTATCTGCAGAAGAAGGATCCGGTATTGTTCATATTGCCCCGGCTTTCGGCCAGGATGATTATAATGCCGGTGTTAAATACAACCTTCCCGTTTTTCAACCTGTAAACGAAAAAGGGAAATTCACCGATGAGGTTACTGACTATAAAGGGCTGTTCGTAAAGACTGCAGATCCCAGGATAATCGAGGATCTGAAAAAGTCAGGAAAGCTCTATGAATCGATCGAGATGGTGCATAGTTATCCCCACTGCTGGCGTTGTGACACTCCCCTGCTCTATTATGCGCGCCGGTCATGGTATATAAAGACTACGCAATTCAAGGACCGTCTTCTCAATAATAATTCTAAAGTCTGGTGGCAGCCCAAAGAAGTTGGTGAAAAAAGGTTCCATTCCTGGCTTGAAAATAATATCGACTGGTCACTCTCGAGAGACAGATTCTGGGGTACTCCACTTAATATCTGGCTCTGTGATGAATGTGACAATAAGGAATCTATCGGAAGTGTCGATGAGCTTAAGAACCGCAGCCAAACTACGCTTAATGAGCCGCTCGATCTTCATAAACCTTATATCGATGACGTTGTTATAAAGTGCTCTGAGTGCGGATCGGATATGCACCGTACTCCTGAAGTTATCGACTGCTGGTTTGATTCGGGAAGTATGCCGTTCGCACAACTCCACTATCCGTTTGAGAATAAGGACAAATTCGAGGTCGCTTACCCATGTGATTTCATTAGTGAAGCGGTTGACCAGACGCGAGGATGGTTTTATTCATTGCTTGCGATATCTGCGTTGCTGTTTGATAAACCCGCATATAAGAGCTGCCTCTGCATGGACCTGATACTCGACAAGAATGGTGTCAAAATGTCTAAAAGCAAGGGCAATACTGTAAATCCGATAGAGCTGCTGGATAATGAAGGCGCCGATGCTATCAGGTGGTATCTGATAAGCAACAGTCCTCCGTGGATCCCGACAAAATTCGATGTCGAGGGTGTCCGAGAAGTGATCAAGAAGTTTTTTGGAACTCTTACAAATACATATACATTCTTTGTTACTTATGCAAACATTGATGAATTCAGCTACGTTAAAGACAATATTGTTCGTGGGGAAGAAAGACCGGAAATTGACAGATGGCTGATCTCATCCCTCGCGAAATGTGTTGAAGATGTTAATAAACTCATGGATAATTATGAGATTACCAAAGCAACAAGAGTGATCTCTGAATTCGTAATTGATGATCTTTCAAACTGGTATGTAAGACTCAACAGGAGAAGATTCTGGAAAAGCGAGAATGGCAAGGATAAGATGGCAGCCTATCAGACTCTGTATGAAGCACTGGTAATTGTCAGCAGGTTAATGGCTCCAATATCACCGTTCCTTCCTGAGAAGATCTTCAGAAATCTCTGTGCGGTTGACGATCCTGAAGCTATCAGCGTTCATCTGGAAAAATTCCCGCTTTCTGAAGATTCTGTCTTTAGCTGCAGGGATGACGCTCTTGTCGAAAGAATGACTCAGATAAGACGTGTCTGTTTTCTGGTCAGGTCTTTAAGAAGCAAGTCCAATTTAAAGATCAGGCAGCCATTGTCCGAATTGTTGATAGAGCCGGTTGACAAAAATCAGCAGGATCATATTGAAAGCGGCAGAGAATTTATTTTGAACGAAGTCAATATCAAAGACCTTAAGTTCATTGAAGATAAAGACGCTCTTTTGACAAAGATCGCTAAGCCCAATTTTGGTAAAATCGGACCTAAGCTTGGCAAAAAAATGAAAGCCGGCAAAGCAGTAATAATGAACCTGGATCCCGGCCAGATCAATGAGTTTGAAGAAAAAGGATCACTGACAATAGAAATAGAGAGCGAGAATTTTACTATCGTTGAAGAAGACCTCGAGATCGCCACTGAGGATATGCCGGGACTTGTTGCTGTCGAAGATTACGGAATGACTGTAGGGATTAATACCAACCTTTCTGAAGAGTTGATAAAGGAAGGTTTCGCAAGAGAGTTTGTCAACAGAATACAGAACATGAGAAAAGAAGCAGGTTTTGACGTAATTGACAGAATTAAAATTTATATGGAAGCTGATTCTGAACTGATCGAAACTGTTGACGAGCAAAAAGAGTATATTAAGCGGGAAACTCTGACTAAGGAGATAGCTACAAATTACTCTGATGGTGAGTACAGCAAGGTTATCGAATTTGAGAATGGTACCGTGAAAGTAGGGATAGAGAGAGTAAATGCGTAATTGTCAGTATCAAGGCGTGTGAAAACCTGTTAGGTTTTCACACGGAATGTATAGTAAACTGAAAGGCAGAAGTATGTACGGTAAAAAGGACTTGGAATATTTCAAGGAATTGATCGAGAAAGAAAAAGCCGAACTTCTTGAAGAACTCGGGTATATGAGAGAAAATTCCAGAACTTCAACTACAAAGGAAGCAACCGGCGATCATTCTTCCTATTCGTTCCACATGGCAGATCAGGGTACCGATTCCCAGGAACGCGAAAAGGCATTTCTGTTCGCATCGAGGGAATCTCAGTATCTGGAAAAACTTGAGCAGGCATTGAAGCGGATTAAGTCCGGCACATATGGTGTCTGTATCAGTTGCGAGGAAAATATCGATAAAGAAAGACTTGAAGCGGTTCCGATCGCTACAATGTGTATCGACTGTAAAACAAATACAAAGAAATGATCGATCTGCCGTGAAAATAATAATAGTATCTTTTATAGTACTTATACTCGATCAGGCTACTAAATTGATCGCGAAGACGAACATCCGTCTTGGCGATTCAATTTCTGTTATCGGGGATTTTTTCAGATTTACCCATATAGAGAACAGGGGTATGGCATTCGGTATAGAGGTCAGTAATCATTTTCTTTTTAACCTCTTTTCAATTATCGCCGCCCTCGCAATTCTATATTACCTGTTTGCAATGAGGAACCAGCATATCATTCCGAGGTTTGCCCTCGCCATGATCTTCGGGGGAGCAATGGGCAACCTCTATGACAGGATTTTTTTGGGTAAAGTAGTCGATTTTTTTGATTTTGACATACCGGATATTAACATTCCTTCACTGAATCTTTATTTTTTTGAAACACCAAGGATCTATATGGAAAGGTGGCCTATCTTTAATATAGCCGATGTTGCGGTTTCTATTGGAATGATGATCCTGATCGTTACGATATTCATCCATGACAAACCATTTACATCTGTCATTGCCGGAGATGGCGAGGAAAGCTTAAAAAAAGGTGAAGATCCGTCATCTTCTGCCGAAAAAACCGAACCTCAATAGCAAATTTATTTTTTGAGATTGTTCACTCTTCTATATATTTCACCACTGATAAAAAAAGAGGATAAGAGAGAAAATTCCTAATCTACCCCAATTATCTCTCTACGTACTACCGGAGGCAAAATGGCACATATCTTAAAACCGGGAATACAGGTAAAAGAATGCACTATTCGCCGATAGCGGCAGGCTTCAGACTGCGCTTTTGCTGGATATTCTTCTACCTTGTCGCAGACTGAAACCTGCGGCTGCACTTTTTTGAGGAGATTTTTGCAGAACACTTGATAATAATGATTCTGACGATTATATTTGTTCACCCATTATGGAAAGAAAACTGGACATAACAGTTCCGAAAGAAACCCCGCTGAAAAGGATAGACAGCTATCTTTCAATGAACTTTCCAGAGCTATCCCGTTCGCAGATAAAATACTTGATCGCAGACGGAATGGTGCTCAGAAATGCGGAACCGGTAAAATCAAGCACGAAAGTACATCCCGGAGATTCTCTCTCTGTGACACTTCCGGAACCCGTCGAATCCACGATCAGACCTGAGAATATCCAGCTCGACATCATGTATCAGGATGACGACATCGCAGTAATAAACAAACCGTCTGATATGATGGTGCATCCTGCAGGAAATAAAAATTCCGGCACTCTCGTAAACGGACTGCTGTATCATATAAATAACCTCTCCGGAATAAATGGAGTCTTAAAACCGGGAATAGTCCACAGACTGGACATGTTCACATCCGGTGTGATCGTTATCGCCAAGAACGACCAGGCACACAGGCACCTGCAAGAACAATTCGAATACCGGACTATGCAGAAGACATATATCGCATTGATCTGGGGAATTCCCGCTAAAAAAGAGGGTGAAATTAACAAATCGATCAAAAGAAGCAAAACTCACAGGCAAAGGATGGTATCCGGTGATCACGGTAAAGAAGCCCTGACAATGTATAAAGTAATCGAGGAATTCAAGTTCTTGTCTCTTCTCGAAGTGTATCCCAGAACAGGAAGGACTCACCAGATACGCACGCATTTTGCTTCTATAGGTCATCCGGTTTTTGGCGATG
This sequence comes from bacterium, assembly GCA_028278455.1. Lineage (GTDB taxonomy): Bacteria > SM23-31 > SM23-31 > SM23-31 > SM23-31 > JANQEH01. The sequence continues at coordinate 36,954 of JANQEH010000182.1, read as the reverse complement.
GTTTATATAAAGGAAGGGAACCGAGGTTGACCGGGCTTTCAAATCCCGATCGGAAGTCAGCAGTTGAAATGCTTGATAATTTCAACCGACAGGCCTTGCATGCCCATAAAATAGTCCTCTTTCATCCTACTACTGAGGAAGAAATGGAATTCTCTGCCCCACTCCCTGAGGAGATGGAAAAATTACTGTACTTTCTGCGCAAGGAGAAAAAATAATGATCAAGAACGATGCATGGATAATCGACAAAGCGAAAAATGATGATATGTTAAGCCCTTTCTCAAAGGAACAGATTCGCGGAGGTGTGGTCTCTTTCGGTGTATCGTCATACGGATACGATGCGCGGATATCGGATGAATTCCGAATGATTAATACAGAGATAAGGGATAAGATCATCGATCCCAAGAATATAGACGAAACGATTTTTACAACAGTAAAGGCAGATCACTGCGTTATTCCTCCGAATTCTTATATCCTCGGGAAAACTGTCGAATATTTTAAGATGCCCAAGAAGACCATGGGTATCTGCGTCGGAAAATCCACCTATGCCCGGAGCGGGATTGTAACTAATATCACACCGCTTGAACCCGAGTGGGAGGGATATGTGACCATGTCGATCGTGAATGCCTCTCCCCTGCCCGTCAAGGTCTACGCTAATGAAGGTATAATCCAGGTATTGTTTTTCGAGAGTGATGCTCCTCCTATCACCAGTTACAAAGATAAAGGCGGAAAATACCAGTCACAGAAAGATCTCACCCTTTCAAAGATCGATCCTGCGAAGTGATTAACAGTCAATAGCGGGAACTATTAATATGTAAAAGCTATTATATGATTAGATATAAAAAAGAATAAAAATGGCAAAAATATTTCATGTATTTCATATTAATGCATATCCTTTAACGGTTTTTGAGGCTGTTTCTACTTTAGAGGGTTTATCCGGGTGGTGGACTGAGGATACCGGAGGATCTACGGAAACAGGAGAGATAGTAAATTTCAGGTTCGGTGACAGGTATTATATCGAGATGGAGATTGTTAAGCAGGAACAGGGTAAATACCTCGAATGGAAATGTCACCAGGGTGAGGATGAATGGATCGGAACCAACCTGACATTTGAAATAATACCAAATGGAGAAAACTCACTCGTCAAATTCACTCACAGGAACTGGAAGGAAATAACGGATTTCTACGGTGTCTGCAATTATCACTGGGGATTATATATGAAAAGTATTAAACTCTTCTGCGAAACAGGTACAGGTACACCTTTCAAAATAGATGATTAACATTTATACTTAGCTCTCGCAAAGACGCAAAATCCCCAGAGAGCCAGAAATCATATCAACTTTTAAATTCCAATACCGCTGCTTTTCATTCTTTCTGTAAAAAGTCCTCCCTAACTAAGGGGGATTCAGTTGGATGTTGATGTAATGCATCCAGACTATAAAGAAAGACATGATCTCTCTAATAGTCACAAAAATCCAAAAAATTTCACATTTTTCTAAAAAAACCGTATATTTTCCATATTTCTAAAACTTTTTATCCGGGGTAAAAGTCTTAGGAATGTAAACCAATGGAGACCGATAAGGTGATTGAAGACAGAACATTAATAGAAGGATACTTAGAAGGCGATACAAACAGCTTTAACAGGCTTGCCTGGAAATGGCAGGATAAGCTGTACAGGTTCTCCTACCGCTACCTGATGAATGAGGACGATGCTAAAGAAGCGGTCCAGATGGCACTGATCAAAGTTTATAAAAACCTTAAGAAGTTAAACGATCCCGACAGATTCTCATCCTGGATCTTCCAGATACAGGTAAATATATGTAAAGATATGCTGAAACACCCGAACAGGAAACGATTCGTATCGATAAACCGAGAGCAGAATAACGAGGATGGAAGACCGATCTCAAACATGGAGAGATTCGCGGACGAGCAGGACCTGGATCACGATGCGCATAGATCAAATATCGAACAGATTGTCAAGAATACTCTTTCCCAGATACCCGAGGAACAGAGAGTAGTAATAATAATGAAAGAATACCAGGGCCTGAAATTCAAAGAGATCGCTGAGATCCTGGAATGCCCGATTAACACCGTTAAATCCCGGATGTATTACGGGCTGCAGCAAATGCATAAAATATTAACAAAACTGAATATAAGCAGGGAGGTGCTTTTCAATGAAATGTAATATCCCTATTGAGAAATTAATGGATTACTTTTATGGTGAACTCGAAAATGAAGAACTCAGGGATTTTGAGAACCATTTGAAAACATGCGCAGAGTGCAAGGAAGAACTCGAAAGACTCGAAATTCCGTCAAAGGCCCTGCAAAAATGGGAGATGCCGGAATCGCGTATGAATGTGGTTTTCATGACAGAAAAAGAATCATTCCTCGACAGAATTAAACAGTATGTCCCGTCTTTTGAGTGGCTGAGGGTAAAACCTGTCATGAAATTCGGATACGGACTGGCGGCAATTTTTCTGATCCTTTCCGTAACTAACTTTCAATTCTCTTATAACAGTGAAACAGGCGATTTCACCCTTGCTACATCGCTTTTTAGCAGCTCCGGGGACGCTCAGCCGGTGGAGCAGATCTCAAATGATGTCTTGACTCAGCAGATCCTCGAATCCCAGAACCGTGTCCTTGATATGGTGACACAGGTGCTGTCCGAAAGGGAGCAGAACCAGAATGAGGAATTCACTAATGCACTGTATGAATGGGCAAAAAACATAGAGAACGAGAGAGCCAAGGAACTGCAGGATTTCGGTCAGCAGGTTATCAGTGTGATCGATCCGCTGGCACAGGACCTGAACAAGACAAAACAGAATGTCAATGAGCTGATCAAGACAGCCGATCTGAAAAAACAGCAATAAAATATTTTTCGGGAGCAATGCAATGAATAGATCTAAAACATTTTTTAAATACCTGCCTTTCCTTGCCCTAATGCTGTTTATCCCCCTGCTGATAACAACTGCAGCAGAAAAACAGAGAGGGAACTCAGACATTGACTATAACATGATGGACAGGGATATTAAGGTAATGTCAAAAATACTCCAGACCGAATTAGCCGACAGGTACTCCGGAGTATATTTCAAAACTTCCCGTACAAGGGGAACCTACCTTGAAGGATATGGTCTTGTTTTCACCATGCCGCTTACCACAAAGATCTATAAGGGGAGTTCTGCGCGGAGGGCAAAAGAAAACTATGATGATGTGATCGATAAACTGGTCGGAGCTTTGAAGGAATATGGCGATGTGATGAAACAGGTAAAGCCTGATGACAGGTTCACACTTGTTGCATCTCCCTCAAAATACGGTGTTATTGGAGGATATTATGACAATGTTGTAGCTGTTAGCTCGAGAAATGCAAAATTCGAACCTTATCCGTTCATAATGAGTGCTGAATTCCGTGATATACAGAAATTAAGCTCCGGCTCGATCTCCAGTGAACAATTCAAGAATGAGATAATGTTTGAAGTCTTTGGTACTGAAGACAGCGAGTATGTTTCGCGTAAAATGCACAAGGAAATCAACATAATGAAGGGTATCCTCGAGGTGGGTATCGAAGAAGGCTTAAGTACAAGTATCAGCTCGGAATCCGTCCAGGGAACATATCTGAAGGATTTCGGCGTCCTGTTCACCATCAATGCCTCCAGATCGAGAAGCTACCATTTCGATTCCGATAATATCTCGATCAGGATGGATGGAAAATTCGATCCCGCAAAAGACACCGAGCAGATCGACCTCTCGGATATGCAGGAATCCCTCGGGAAGATAAATTATGAGCTCAGTAAATACGGTGTACCGATCAGCTTTTACGTAGACAGGGAAAAGCTGCTGCAGATCAGCGAAGAAAAGGTAGGTGAAGCAGTAGACGTAATTACAGGGATCCTGTCGGAATACGGTTCAAAGATCAGAGGCCTGACAAATGACGATAAAATAGCTATTCAATTCCAGTCCCGTGATTACATTTACGGACCGGGTTTGAATACGAAATTAATACACGTAACAGATTATAAGGATATACTGGATTTTTCCAGGGGCAGATTATCACTCGATCAACTGAAAAAACGAGTGACACTGCAGAAAATAGGTGAATAAAAGTAATAATATAGGAGATAAAAAGATGAAAATCGGAAAACTGAAAACGATCATTACCTTTTTAACCGCGGTGCTGCTGTTGATGAATACAGGATATGCGCAGGAGATCGATTATCAGAGAATGGAAAGAGATATTAAAATACAGGAAGATATTCTTAAGAACCTTGTTACCGACAGGGTGGTAAAGGAATTCTACAGTGAAGAATACTTCAAAGGATTCTACCTTGATAACTATGGAGTGGTCTTCATGGTACCTCTTACGAGTTACTCGATCTCGGGCGAGAGAGCACAGAGTGCGAAGGAAAGACACGAAGAGATGAAGAATAATTTCATTGAGTTCTTTTCCAGCTACGCCGATGTGATCGGACAGGTTAAACCAGGCGATACGATCTCAATAATAGCAACTCCGTCAAGTAGATTATCCACTTCGGTATACTTTGTCCAAAGTGTTGATGCTGTACAGGCATTTACTGATAAAAGCAGGCAGGAATTCAAAGTTACGCCTTTTATCATGAGCGTGAAGAAATCAGACATCGCGAGATACCGTACTGGCAGCCTGAACGACGCCCAGTTCAAGAATGTTGTTGACTATACCGAGATCGGAAACGAAAGTAAAGAGTATGTTTCAGAGAATTTCATGAAGGATATCAAGATCCTCAGGGGTGTTCTCCAGGTATCTGTGAACGATAACTTCAGCTCCGGTATAAGCTCATCCGGATTCCAGGGAACATATATCAAGGATTACGGAGTATTCTTCACGGTTAACGGCGGGGGATCCGTTGCAGTCCCTGTTCCCATGATCGTTGAAGGTCAGAACCTCGGATACGTTTTCGATACGAGAAAAGCTGACGACCAGGTATTTATTGCTGGTAATACCCCGGTAACAGTCATCGAACTTCAGGAAGCGCTCCATGAAGAGGATGAGCGTCTCGCACTGACTTATGAGGACTACGGAAGGTATGGATTCAAGGGATCAAACGAAAAGCTTCTCATGACGATCATTGACTCTATAACAGATGCTCTCGCTAATTACGGGCATACGCTCAAAGAGATGAAACCGGATGAAATGATCTCCGTTCTTTATACATCGAGAGGCGAAAGAATGAGTAGACGAGCAAACAAGAATCTGATGATGACGGTAGCTTACAGAGACATTCTTGCATACTCGAGAGGCTCGATCGATCTTGATGAATTTAAAAGCAAGGTAATGGCAAGAACATATTAATAGACTTTCTGATATAATGAATAACAATTAAATGGAGAATAAAATGAGACCGACAATAAGACTTTTCGCAGCCCTCGCACTGATCATATTGCTTGCGGGAAATGCCCAGGCATGGCAGGGCGGGATCGACTTTGAAAGGATGGAAAAAGACCTCCGGATCTCTGAAGATATCCTGAAAAGACTTATCTCGGATGAGACCGCTAAAGAGTTTTTTTACGAGAGAAGCGTCAAAGGTGTTTATCTGGACGATCATGGCGTAGTTTTTCTCGTTCCGATGGTAAAACGCGAATACTCGGACGAGAGAGCTGTTCGGGCCCGGGCAAACCATAAGAAATTCCAGGACAACCTCGTGGATTTCCTCTCAACCTATGCGGCGGTAATCAAACAGGTCAGGCCGGATGATAATATAACGATAGTTGCAACACCATCGCATAATCTTTCAACCAATTATTATTACGCTGCTTCACTGAACTGGGCTGATGCATCTTCTGGCAGAGAAGACAGATTTACTCCGCTTCCATTCATTATGAGTGTGAAAAAATCTGATGTTGACAGGTTCAGGAACGGCAACCTTAATCAAACACAGTTCAAGAATGCAGTAAAGGTAACTGAGATGGGCAATGGCGGTGAGGCTTATGTTACAAAGGAACTCTTGAAAGACATCAAGGTAATGAAAACCATTTTCGAGATATCGATCGAGGACCAGTTCAGGAAAACGATCAGCTCAGAGTATATCCAGGGTACCTTTATCAAAGATTATGGAGTTATTTATACTATCAATACGGGAAGTTCGATTTCTGTACCTCTTCCGACTATAACTGTCGCGGGAACAAATACTGATAACATTACGATCGTGGCTCCTAAAGTTACCGAGGCAAAAGCAAGAGCAGAAATAGCATACCAGGCTAAGCTGAAAGAGATGGAAGAAGCCCTGAAATCAAGGGAAGTGGAGCTGAGGGGGAAAATCGGAAGAACCGTATCCCGAAGCGATGAAGCTTACAGCTACCTGAAGGCTCTGAACGACAGTAGGGATAAAACTACTAATGAAGAATACCTTCAGAAACTTCTCGACGTCTTCATCGAGGCCCTGGCCGACTATGGCCATACACTTCGTGGACTGGATCCCGCTGATAATGTGTCGATTCTGTATAATTCAAGGGGATACAGATTGCGTATACAGGGAAATCAGAACCTGATGCTGTCAGCCAAATACAGCGACATCATAGCTTTCTCAAAGGGGTCGCTTAGCATGGAGCAATTCAAAAACAGGGTTACGGCAAGAATATATTAGTAAGCATTGCATTAACGACATGATCACCCAAAAACCTCCCTTTTTCCCGGGAGGTTTTTTTATGCGCAAATTAAAAATTGAATTCTGAAGTTAAATTATTATATTGAATATCGAGGAATGATTAGAAACTGATTAATGTTATAAAGCTGTCAGCTAAAAATAAAATATAATCTGCCATGAAAATACTCGTAACCGGCGGAACAGGCACAATTGGCAAACCACTCTGCGTTGAGCTTCTGAGGCAGAAATTTGCCGTTGCAGCACTGACCAGAAACGCCGAAAAAGCACGTGATATTATCCATGCGAGAACACAGGTGCTTGAATGGAATCCCTCCAAACATGATATTTCCTGGGCTGATAATTGCGGTGATATAGATGCTGTTGTCAACCTCGCTGGAGCGTCTATTGCGGATCAACGCTGGTCAAGGGAGCGGAGAAAACTTCTGATTTCCAGCAGGATCAACGCGACTGAAACGATCATTCGTGCAGTAGACCAGGGAAGGATTAAACCAGAGGTTCTGATTAATGCTTCCGCGATCGGCTATTATAACAACCATCCGGAGAAAGAATTCACAGAGGATGACGATCCCGGACCGGGATTCCTTTCCGAGATATGCAAGGAGTGGGAAAGGTCTGCACTTAAGGCTGAAGAACTCGGTGTAAGGGTGTGCCGGATTAGGATTGGTGCCGTTCTGAGCATGGATGGCGGAGCTCTTCGGAAAATGCTTCCTATCTTCAGAATCGGTCTCGGCGGGAAACTCGGATCAGGTTCTCAATGGTTTTCATGGATTCATATTACCGATATCATTAGTGCAATTATCTATCTGATCAAGAACGAAAAAGGATCAGGTGCATTTAATATTGTTTCCCCCGAGCCGGTAACAAACAATGAATTTACGAAAGAGATGTCAAAAGCGCTGAACAAACCTGCATTTTTCACTGTCCCAAATGCCGCACTCAGGCTGAGGTTCGGAGAAATGGCCGATGTCCTGATTGGCAGCCAGAAAGTTATCCCCAAACGGATGACGGGATCAGGATTTAAATTCAGTTTCCCCACTATATATTCCGCGCTGGAAGACCTTCTAACTGATCATAGTTGATTTTCTTAGTTTTATCCACATATGAATAATAATCGAAAAATCTTCTGAGATTTCTCGACTGCGCTCGAAATGACAGGAATCAAACTTCCAATTTGTCATTTCGAGCGAAGCCCCTGCTCTGTTGCTTTTACTGAACAAGGCGAGAAATCTCTGCACATTAGCTCAATTCCACTCCCGGTGTAAGAAAACATAATTATATTTACTACAGAAGCACAGAGGATCCGGAGAAGAACATGTGATCTTTCCACTCTTTTCCTCTCTGTGCCTCTGTGGTGATCATAAATACGATTTTAATATTGAGAGGATTGTCATTTCGACCAGAGTCCCGTTCCTGCCGACGGAGGGAGGGACGAAGCGGAGAAATCTCAGAGAAAGATTACTGTAATATACAAAAGTGAAAAATATTAGACTTCATCTAAAAACATCCGAAAAAATCCTAAACTTTCCCAACTGGTATGCCGATAATATTAATAGAAACTATGATATGAATAATGATTCAGGTAAGAAATTATGTGCAAACACACCAGACTCGTTTACATCGGCGACCAGGAAATACTAGACAACAAAACAATGCCCCTTTATAACTGCTTAGACTGTTTTACCACCATTTCAAAAGCTACCATCATAAAACAAAAAATGACCGATGACAGCATACAGCGGAAGATTGCTGTAAAAAGTTCATAAGCCGTCAACACGATCATTAAATTTAATACACCTAAACCTAACTTAAAATATCTCAGCTGAGCAAGGTCAGATCACTTTCTCTATTCTGTCAATGATCTGCTCATTATCAACGGACTTCAGCATGAAATCCTGGGCTGACGCAAGCGTCTCGACCTGCTCCGCGATGTCGAATGAGCCTGCGGTAAGGAATATCACAGGGACATCCTTCAGACTATCGTTACCTTTTAAGAACTTGATGAACTCCAGGCCGTCCATTTTCGGCATCATAACATCGAGCAGTATCAGGTCTGCACCGTTCTCCTTCAGGTAATCCTGCGCCTCGATCCCGTTCTTCGCAATCGCGGTCTCATAACCGGCATGGTTCAGCCTTATTGTTATCGCCTTAAGAAAGTCCTCTTCGTCATCGACGATTAAAATCTTTTTCGACATTTTTAAATCCTTCAATGTATGTAGTGACTGGTGATCTCCGAAGTGAGAATACACTAAAAGATATAAACAAATACGTATATAATCAAGATAATTATTGGCGAATCCATAGTAAAACAAACTTGATCTAAAACTTTGGATGAAATGTAATTAAAAGGGACAGACTCAAATCAGCCTGTCCCTTTGATTAAGATTACCTACAAGTCTATTTTATCACTACCATTTGCTTTGTTTCTGTAAAACTGCCTGCAACGATTTTATAAATATATGAACCGCTTGCTACATTACTGGCGTCCCATTTTACTGTATGAGATCCAGCAGGCTTCTGCTCATTAACAAGGACTGCAATCTCCTGTCCCAGCATATTATAGACTTTAAGCGTTACTTGTGTTGCGACAGGTAGATTATAGCGTATTTCAGTTACCGGATTGAAAGGATTAGGATAGTTCTGATACAATCCATACTTTTTTGGAATTCCGGCACTCATCTTCTGAAACTGCTCTGCTGTTATACTGACCTCACTCGAATAACCTGAATTACTTGCGCTATTACTTGCTCTAATTCTATAATAGAAAGTATCATAATCACCAAGATGAGCAAGCGTTACTCCATAGTCTGTCAATGTTGTATCAGGAGCATTCACTGAGGCTATTTGACTAAATGAACCAGAGTTCATTTTTCTTTCAATTTTATAACTTGTTGCAAGATTACTAGTATTCCAAGAGAATGAAGGATAATTTCCCCACCCTGACGGATTAGTGCATGTAAAATTTTGTGGTGTGGTTGGAACGGAGGCAGTAAAAGTAACAGGTCCAGCTAAACTCGAAGAAGTAAATTCGTTGAAATAAGTATCCTTTGCGCGAATCTGGTAAGTAACATTACTTGAAATTCCTCCAGCTGTTTTCGATTCATCTTCGTAAGTTATTCCACTCACTGTTGTTAGATAATTACTATCTCTAAAAATCTCATATTGATTAGCTCATTCAACAGGCTCCCATGACAGATTTGGGTGATCACTTGCATAGGATGGTGTTGAGCATTCAAAATTGTCAGGAGTATTTAGAGTCTGATCAGCCATAGGTGGTGGAGTATCATAACCATCGATACTTGTAACTATAGAGGATTCATCCCAAAATATCGCCATACCTGTTGCTAAACTTGATGCTTCTACGTTAGCAAAAGAAACACCATGCACAAAAAGACCACTTGATATTATTATAGCAACTTGTGAGCTTGAGATAAAATCTGCCTCTGAAATAACTGATACGCAAGCTGAGTTAACTAAAATAAAATAATGCCAATCCAATCCATGTGCATTCAAGCATTCTTTAGTACATTATTATTAACGTTATAGTTAATTAAAGGAAACACCCATGCATCAGATTGATAATCATAATAACGCCCACCATGTTTAACATACCAATACAAACCGTATTCAAGTTCATCTGCAAGGTAGTCCCCCAGTTCTTCTGAATAGGTAACATGAGATGCGCTTTGTGCACCTGTATCTTGATCACAATATATGGTGTACGTTTCAGTATGAGAACTGGTTCCTCCCGAATTATGGTGAATAGAGACAAAGAAATCATATTCATCTACATCCTGAATTCTTTGGGCTGCAGTTAATCCTTGACTAGACGAATTCTTTGTCAGATCTACTTCCCAACTAGGATAATATAAATCTAAGTAGTCTTTGACTTTATCTGCGACTACTTGGTTAATCCATTTTTCTTTAAAGAGATTTGCATAACTTGTAGCTCCATCATCATCACCGCCATGACCCGGATCTATCAATACTGATTGAGCTAACAAAGATCCTGATAATATACTTGAAGTAAAGAATAAAATCAAAATATATTTAAATAACTTCATCTTCTCCTCCATGATTAATAATTTATTATATCAGCTGTGAAAACAATACCCGTTCTAAAATCACAATAGACAATTCTTTTCCCATCAGGGGATAAATCTGGATACATTTCAAATATTTTTTGTGTTGAAGTCATATTGGTTAATATATTTGTATCCATATTGAATAGATAAATATCTGATTCTGTAAGTCTATGTCCATCATCAAGTGCTATATAGGTAATTAGATGTATATCATCTGGAAGCCAGTAATAATATCCTGCCAACTTTGATAAAGCAGTAATTTCTTTAAGAGAGCCATCAGCTAAGTTAAGTAGAGATGTTTTTCCATATTCCTGAAAAATAATTTTGTTTTTCTTATTATTCAGTTTGAAATCTAATATTTTTTTATCATATAATAATTCTTCGGTTCTATCAGGATATTGTATTGATTTAAGCTGCCTGTTTTCATCTCTAAAATATATTTTTTCTTTTTTTGCTATATTCGCAATATTACCATTAGTGTCAAAAATCTCATTGCTTCTTCTACCAATATCTCTAACGAAAATATTACCATCATTTGTTATTCTCAGATCAAATCTATTTAGAGACGTACGTAATGTTTCGACATTTCCGTTATATATATCAACCTGTTTTAGGTAAGTATTCTTGACCATTGATTTTTCTTTTTTATATTCAACTTGTTTGTAAATAATTGTTTTTGAATCCAATAGCCATAGAAAATCGGTTACACTATCAGATTTGGGTATTATATTCCTTTGGGCGTTACCATTGGTATCCATTAACCAGATACCCTGAACACCCGAAGAAATAGCAATTTTTTTTCCATCAGGCGACCATTTTGGCTTTAAAAACTTTATCTTTCCATCAGTAATTGCCCGAATGTTTTCCAGTCTATAATCATTTAAATTTTGAACACTTTTATCTGATGGGATCTCACCAGACATTAGCATTTGATCAGTTGTCAGAAATAACAACCAGATCAGACCCAAAGTTATGAATGTTGAGCTGGATTTGAATTTAACGATTTTCATAAGTTTTCCTCCACTTAATATTGTGAGTAATAATCGAACCTATTTCTATTATGATCATAAATATTAGTATTAATAACTCAAATACTCTTCCTCTTTATTGTCTGTTCGAGTTTAACTTGATTTTAAGCACTTTTGTTCATCCAAATAGTATATAAGAATAGTCCAGTTATTCTCTTTTGTTGTGTCCATATTCAATCTGATAGACATTAATAAATTGTTTTCCTGATTCGGGATCTATCAGGGTTACATCATAAAGTCGATTTTTATGAATTATACTCTTTTGCGATACATATTTTGACTTAAATGAGTATTTCCATTTCCCGTTTTCATCAAAAATATCGACCGTATTTTCGTATTCAGGATCATCATTATCATATGAAGTTTCCCCAGAAACCACCCACAAGTATTTATGATCATCTCTTATTATAGTTCTGATCACCGGTGGGGATTCAGGCATTTTAATCCTCCCTTCCTCTATCGCTCTTTTGTAAATGATTTTAAAGTTTTCTTTAGATTTTTGTGAATAGTGTTTAATTTTGTATGGCCTTCTAAATTTTATTATGGGACTACCTTTAATATCATACTTGCCTATCAAATAAGAATTATAATTATCTTCGGCAAAGTAGAACTCTCCATTTTCCGAAGGTTCCAGCCATTTTCTCGGATCATGCCTGAAATTAGGTCCTGTCAATCCCGGAGGAAAATCATATTCAAAGATTATCTCTTCGTCATTAAAATCATTTCCTGCAATAGAAAGTCTATACTTTAGTTTCAATTCCCGATCCGGAACACCTATATGAAGTAAGAATTTATTGTCATAGGGTTCTATCCAGCTTAGATTTGCAGGAGGTACAAGTTTCTCCGAAATATAATTTCCAGATAGATCAAGAATTTTACAATAACGATTTCTTTGAAGAACATAAAGTTGCCTATCTTTAATAAAAAATGATCTAGTACCATCAAATTCTTTCGGCCCCCAACCTTGTCCACCTAAAGCCCTTAAGTAATTGCCTTCGTTATCAAAGACAATAATTTTGCTGGCATATTTATCCAGAATATACATGTTATCTTCAGCGTCAAATCTAATCACTGACACATCCTTTATTGAATAATCATTTTTACTCATTACTTTACTGAACGTATCGATACTGTTCAATTTTTTCAACGTTACGAAGTCAGAATCATCATTGTACTCAGGATTCTGATTAGAAATTATCCTGGAATTCTGAGGTCTCACATTACTTGAATTACAAATAAGAATTATTGACATTGACAGTATTAATACTAAATTTTTCTTTTTCTCGAACATTTTAACCGATCCTAATTTGTTTCAAACAAAGTAAATCGTTTATCTGTATTACTCATCAAATACTAAAACTTGAATAAACTTCGCTTAAATCGAACTAAAAAGGACTTGTTTAATTCACATCCGTTGGAGGATACAAATGATTGTACACATGAATCCATATTTTGATGGTCTTTTCAGTATCCTCAGAGTAGTCTATATATTTATTCAGATGCACTCCAATTATTAAGTTCTTATTACGAGTTCAATATTAGCATTGCATATTGAATTATTATATTATGCAAAACCATATCTGCTAAAGGTAATAGGTCATCGCAGATATCACGACAGTTTATATACTCTAATCAATATTCTACAGTAAAAGATGATTGCATTATACAATGTAAAACACTAACAAATTACTCTATATATCCTTGAGGTGTGCATATATCTATTAACTAATACTGAATTCAAAAATTATTTATACACCATAAATAAGGAGTAATATGTTATCTTCTTTAGTCGATTATATCAAAACAAGGTTCATTAACTCCGTAAAAACAATCATAAGTACCATACCCATATACATCTTCCTAACAATAATCGCCTCTGAAATCTGAATTAGTCCTCGAACACCACCAATATTGAAAATTTTTAGAAGTGGCAGATTCAACATCCATTGTTATGATGCAAATAAAACAGAGTCCTAATGCAATAAAAAAAGGAATTTTTGCTCTTTCTTTAAGTTTCCTCATGACATCCTCCGATTGATTAATATAAACAACTAATTAAAAATATATTCTATAAATTCGACCTTATGGTTTACTGAGATGCTGTATTTTTATTCAAGACCAACAGATATATATTGGATCTTCATGATATAATCAGACACAGTCTATTTTGGTTATTCAATTACTATATTATTAAGAATATTTGAAAATATCTTTTCGATCAATATTAATTCTTCTTTTGATTCACGACCATCAATACTCATTAATAATAGAATATTATTCGATTTTCCTATTATAAATATATTTATGAATTTATCCAATCCCTCCCTTATAAGACTATTAATAAGTTCACTATTATTTTCGATATCACTTAAATGAACAGGAGTATAACTGACATCATTTCTTTTTTCTTTTATAGTATTTATTATTTTTCTCTCATAATTTTTTGCTATATAATTAGCATCATCATTTAAAACAGAAATTAAATTGATTTCTTCATTTTTACCTATTTTTAAATCTTCAAAGCCGATATATTGCCCGACAACTTTCGATCCAAATGAGATTTTATTAGCAAAACGAGCAAGAAATTTATTTTGTTCTTCCAAATTCTCAATATGCTTTCTAAGTTTATCATCCTCTTTCATAAAAATATTGGAATTACTGTTTACACTGAGGAAAAGTATTAGTAACAAGCCGGTAAAAACCGAAATGGAAATGGACTTATAATTACTCATAATTACTTCTTCTATTTTCTTTCTTCCCATAGCTCAAATCCCTCGCTGAATAAAAATATATTATTAAATCCTTTTGCTAAAAGATTTAAAGCTAACTTTGTTGAAGCAGAACACTTTGAGCCATCACAATAAATAATAATTAATTTGTTAATAAGAATTTTTCGAAATTCAGGGTAATATTTCTCAAATTCAAGTGAAGGGAAATTAACAGAATTAGGCACATTTTCCTTATTGAAATCCTCAGGTTTCCTTGAATCAAGTATTATGACATCATCTCTCTTACTAAGTTCAGTTACCTCTCTCCAGTTTATTTTCTGCAGATTTTTTAAATTAATTACATAGTACCATGATGCTTTATTAAATGGGATAAATACCAACATAGATGTGAAAAAAGAAAATGTTAATATAACCTTTAAATGCTTAATAAAATTTAAACCAACCGTATCCTTCCATAATACTAAACCTAAACCACCAAGTAATGAAAAATCAAACAGTAATTTGGAGAAAGATATTTTTGTAAATATATTTAGCGGCCCAAAACAACCACAGTCAA
This sequence comes from bacterium, assembly GCA_028278455.1. Classification (GTDB taxonomy): domain Bacteria; phylum SM23-31; class SM23-31; order SM23-31; family SM23-31; genus JANQEH01. The sequence continues at coordinate 21,927 of JANQEH010000182.1, read as the reverse complement.
AAATGATACCTCGTTGTAAATTAATACTGATTCCTATAACGAATATAATAATTAATAGTATTAGAGCTACAACTGCGACTCTTTTGAATATGCCTAGAATTAGCATTAATCCTGCAGTTATTTCTATACTGGGTATTATTATTGTAGCAGCAGCAATGAATCCCGGCAGGATATCAAATCTTTCTATCGCATCTGAAAATGTCATCAAATCGGTTACTTTTAGTATACCGGATGTAGTAAATAAAATTCCCAGAAAGATTCTAATTATTATAGACAGGTTCTTCATGCTCCCAATTAATCCCTATTCTATAGAACGAAATTTGTAGTCTGTAATTAGTTTACATGGTTTATCTATAATTTGCTTTATAATTTCAGATTACTCTTCAATACTTAAATAAATTAGCTTTTATTTATATAATTTTAAAGAAATAATTTTTCAAATAAGTATTCAAATTTGTATTCAAATTCCGGAACAAATTCTGGAACATTGTTTTATACTGATCTGTTTTGGTACTGCTTTCTGAGCATATTGAAAGACATTCCGTTATAATTCCTCCTGACAAAATTAAGTAAACCGGAATCGAACCTGAATCCAAGCTTCTCTGCAAAATGTATCACAGTCATAGATTCGTCATCGGCGAATTCTTCGAGAAGTCTCTCCAGTTCGTTCTTTTTTACCAGGCTCTGGTATTGCTTCATTGTCTTCCCGAAGAGCAGGGAGAATTTCCTATTTAAATACCTGTAAGAAAAATTAAAAGAATGCGCTAAATTCTCAAGATTGTTATTCTGTTCCGGGTGTTTCTCAATCTCATTTTTAACAGAGACTAATACTTCTTGCGTTGCAGTTCTCAAAATCAGGCTTCTTCAAATCCGTAATTATCCCTATACATTCAGTCCAGTACAGGAAATACTCGTTATTTTGGTTCCTTCTTTCGAGATAATCAAACCACAATAATGAGGCGGGAGCAAGAATATACAAAAAAAAAAACGATCTCCAATAGTTTTCTCAATGAATTCCAGCTATAGGCCTACTGGAATGACAGAGTCATTGAAGTGTATTTTTATCTGTTTAAGTGATTAAAGATCCAATACTGAAGGTATGTTCAGAACCGGTTGGATTATTTAAACCTTCTCTGCGATGATGAGTCTTTTGTCCCCTTTTTCGGTGTTCCTTCTATAGTCGTAGAATATATCTTCTACATTAAATCCGGTCCCGGTCAGGATCCCAATAACCACTTCCAGGGGGATGTCTTTTCGCGTGAATGTCGTGATCATCCTTTTCGGCTTCTTTCCTCTCTTCTTTATCTGTGTAAACCAATGCACCTTGTGCCGGCAGTTCTCCTTATCATGCTCCAGCCGGGAATACATTACCACCTTCGTCTTCTTCTCCGGAATATAGATCTTTTTTCTCAGCATCAATGCACGGTCATAGTTTTCGTGGTAAGGCAGCACCTCCATTACAAGTGTACCGCCCGCCTGAAGCGCATCGTGTATTCCCCTGATGCATGCATTCTGCCCTTCCCGGTTCAGAAGATGATTGAAGGAATTATAAGGCAGGAAAACCATCCTGAACTTCTGTCTGAACGGTAGAGCCCGCAGATCTGCCCTGCATAATCCTGTCTTCGGCCTGATCTGATCCGGCAGATCTTTCATTTTCTCCCTGCAGATCCTTAGCATTTCCTCTGATACATCGCTGCCGGTTACGTTTATCCCGGCTGAAGCGACCGGTATCAGTATCCTGCCGTCCCCGCAGGCAGCCTCGAGTATAGGCCCGCCACGTTCTTTCGCCAGCGAAACATAGAATGAGATATCGTCCTTCTTTTTATCGGCGAATAATGCAGAATAGCATTCACCGGTCGCATCATAGAACGAATCTCCCGCATCGATGATATCATCCGTATTATAGCGGAATGATAGAGGGATGGATGATGCACTGCCTATGAACCGGTTAATTTTCTTCATCAAGATTTGTCTTTATTCCTGGCAATAAGCCAGAACACGATCAGAGCAGTGAAAATACCGGCGATATCAGAGGAAAAATCGAAGAGACTGGCTGTTCTGTGGGGGACGTATATCTGGTGAAGCTCATCGAATCCTGCAATGAATACCGTTACCCCGAATGAAAAAAGCACAGCCCGGAACATTTCACGTGAAGCCGAACTGTAGTATATTGCCCTAACAATAAGAAAGCCGAGGATACCGAACTCGAAGAAATGGACTACCTTGTCTATATGGGCGAATGAACGGCCAATGCTGTTGTCTCTCAGCAGGTAAGAAGATATAAATATAAACAGCAGCCAGAGCAGCACCGGCAGAAAGTATTTTATGAAATTCTTCATTATCTACAACATCTCTCTTTTAACACCATAATCTGCACACTTACCTTATTGTTTTGTATATACGTACTAATCCTCAGCATGTTCATTTTCTCCGATGATCACTTCTATCGCATACGGCAGAAAATCAACAAGGTCTCCTGCAACCAATCCTGCTTCTCCTAATTCCTCAGAGCCGAGATCACCTGCCATGCCGTGGATGAAAGCTCCGGTTATACCCGCTGTTGTTACGTCCATACCCTGTCCCATCAGCCCGGCGATTATACCTGTCAGCACATCACCCGAACCGGCGCTTGCCATACCTGCATTGCCTGTGGGATTGATATAGATATCACCATTTTCACCTGCTATCAAGGTTGGCGCCCCCTTCAGAAGGATAGTGCACTTTAATTTTTTTGCATATTTCCTGAGTGTTTCTACCCTGTCTGACTCCAGGCATGGTACATCATCCTTTGCGATGATCCTGCAGAATTCTCCCTGGTGCGGGGTGATTATCGTCTCATATTGTCTCTTTTTGACGATCCCCGGTTTTTTCGACAGCGCATATAGGCCGTCTGCATCGAGGACTACCGGGAGTTCAGCCTTTTCAAGAAGATTTAACACGAGCTTGATAGTCTCTTCGTTTCTCCCTATCCCTGGGCCTATGGCGAGGACATCCGCCCAGGGCATAACATCAAATATCTTTTCCTCAGCATCAATGCTCAGACACCCGTCTTCAGTCTCCGGCAGGGGTACAGTCATTGTCTCGGTAAGTTTTGTCTCGAGTATCGGATTCAAACCTTTTGGAATACCGAGCAGAGTCATCCCCGCTCCCGAACGGAGCGCGCTGTCGCATGTCAGGGCAGTTGCCCCTGTAAGTCCGGGAGATCCGCCGATCACGAGCACTCTCCCGCAGTCTCCCTTGTAATAATACGGCATTCTTTCGGGAAAGAATAGACTAATGTCTGTCTCATCGATCAGAAAAGTCTTGACCTTTGTCGGGCTTATTGCCTTTTCCGGAAAACCGATATCTGCAATCCTTATCAAACCTGCCATCAGTTTACCTGGATAAAGGAGAAGTCCGGTTTTAAGAAGTCCCATCGTTACTGTCAGATCCGCCTGAACGCATTCATTAACAAATGTCCCCGTGTCGGAATTCAGTCCAGATGGAAGATCCACCGACACGACAGCAGCGCTCATGGAATTGATCTTGCTGATTGCCTTAGCCAGCATTCCTCTAACCTCTCCTTTAATACCTGTACCTAAAAGAGCATCAACCACTATTTCAGCGCTGTCGGGGATCTTATTCAAAGCCGCCTCGGAATTAACATGCTCGATCTTCAGTCCCATTTTCTGAATAATAGAATAATTCAGAAGAGCATCTCCTGTCAGTTCATTCTTCTTGGCGAAGACATAGACTCTAACATCGGCTGCAAGCCTCTTCAATTCACGTGCAATAACGTATCCGTCACCACCGTTATTTCCCTTGCCGCAGAAGACCATGATCTTCCTTCCGGCAAGCAGCTCAAACAGGTCGACCATGTAATCTACTGTTTCAAGTCCGGCCCTTTCCATCAGAGTTGTGCCGGGTATACCGATCTGTTCAATTGCGCGAGTATCGATACTGCGCATTTCATCCGATGTAACAACCCATTTCATGAATTACACTCCGGTTAGTGAATGATTGGAATTCCGATTTACCTACAGCAAAATATTGTAATATTTAAGAAAATTCGCAAGCGATAAATGATGGTATTGAATGGAAAATGTAATTGGATTAGAATCGAGTTAAGATTTTTTGAGCGCTTTAAAATAACTGTAAGGTAATATGGTTTCGAGAAAAAGATAATTTAATTTACTGATAGTCCCTCCAATTATAAAAAGTCCCTCTTTATTAAGGAGAAAACACTGGATTGTTTTTAAATCAATTACTTTACCGTAACAGTGAACCTTACTCATACTTTAACGAATCAATCGGATTAGCGATTACCGCTCTTGTCACCTGGTAGACCACTGTAACAAATGCAATAAGAATACTCAAAATACATGCCGTAAGGAAAATGCTGATCCCCGGATTGAAACGGTATGCGAAATTTGACAACCAACCGGACATGTAATACCATGCAACTGGCCAGGCAAGCAGGTTTGCCAGAAGTATCCACTTTATGAATTCTCCTGAAAGGAGGAGCATTATACCCGTAACAGGAGCCCCCAGTGTCTTTCTGATACCGATCTCCTTGATCCTTTGCTCTGTGACAAATAACGCAAGGCCGAACAATCCAAGACATGATATAATTATTGCAAGTATTGCGAAATACCTGAAGATGGTACCAAACCTCTGCTGTGAGCTGTAAAGCCTGGTATAACTTTCATCCAGAAATTCATATTCGAACGGGGAGCCCGGATCGAATGTTTTGATAACCGATTCTATATCTGTAAGGACGTCCTCCATTTCTTGTGGGCCTGCCTTCAGGAAAATAATGTTAAAAAACCTCGGATTATATGCGATGATCAACGGTTCTATCTGTATGAATGCCGATTTGAAGTTAAAGTCTTTTACTACACCGATAATATTATATGAACGTTCCCCATTCGAGATCTGTTTACCTATGGGATCATCTATGTTTATGATATCCGCAAATGTCTCGTTTATAACGACATTGTTAGACCAGAACTGATCATGTTCCTCCTCATTTTCCAGAAATTTGCCGTATTTCAATTCGATATTAAACGTTTTTAACAGGTCTTCATCCGAGAACAGATTTGTTACAAGCGGATCCTCAGACTCATCCCTCCCTTCCCAGTCCCAGTTATGCCAGTTCCACCCTATGGAGTTTATAAGTGTATTCGCGAATGTAATATCTTCTATCCCCGGATTTTTTAACAATTCCTGTTTAACTGCATCATACTGATTCCTTATTGTATCATTGATTGGAATATATATTATCTGTTCTTTATTCAATCCAAGATCCATACTGTCAACATAATTCAATTGATTCCTGATAATGAATGTACTGATTATCAGTCCAATAGAAATAGCAAACTGTAAAACAACCAGAATATTCCGGTAGTTGACCGATCGGCCGCCTGAACCGGCGCCTTGCTTAAAAACTTTTATCGGTCTGAATGAAGCAAGGTAAAACGCCGGAAAACTTCCAGCGAGAATTCCTGCAGTGAAAACGATCGAAAACATGGTCAAGATGGTACTGCTGCTCCATATTTCATCCGGACTTATATTTTTACCGGAGATACCATTAAAAACCGGGATAAGAAGGAATGTAAGGGCAAAGGCAATAGCCAGGGCTATCAATGATATTGAAACAGCCTCACCGAGGAATTGAAATATAAGGTCTTTTCTCCCGGCACCGACCACCTTTCTGAGCCCGACTTCCCTTGCTCTTTTAAAAGACTGTGCAGTTGACAGATTTACGAAATTTATACAGGCAAGAATCAAAACGGATACAGCTATAACAGCAAATATTCTGACATTAATGATATTTCTTCCGTCACCGGTATTCCCATGCAAATAGATATCCGAATATTTACGCAGAAAAGGGATAACCTTTTCGCTGCCACCGTTGCCTTCATTAATTCGGTCTTTTATTTTGGAATTTATCGCATCGATAGAAGCACCGGGTATTGACTCAACATATGTCCTGCAGTAAAGGTTGCTCCATGTCGTTGTATAATCTACCTGATCATATAGCTTTTCAGTGAATTCAAGAGGAACTAGTATGTCGAACCGGATGGTAGAATTCTCCGGTATGTTTTCAAGGATTCCGGCAACAGTAAAATTGTATAGATTCTCAATTATAAGGACCTTGCCGACAGCATCCTCATTAGCAAAGTACTTTTCCGCTATCCTTTCAGTAAGATAGACTGAATAGGGATCTGATAATCCGGCTTCTATACTACCATATTTTAGAGGAAAACTAAACAATTCAAGAAGCGAAATATCAGCTCTAAGAACCTGCTCTCTAAAGACTTTGTTCCCGTATCCTACAGTAAGGCTGTTACCCCTTCCGGATTCCATACGGGCATAATTAACGATCTCGGGGATCTCTGCTTCCATTGCAGGGCCTAAAGCAGGTGGTGTCCCCGACCAGGGAAGCGCTGTCCCGCCGTAGTGCTGCCATGCCGGAACAGAGAATAATACATCATCCTTTTTATGAAATTTATCATAATTAATTTCATCCATGATCCATAGGAATATCAGAATACTGCAGGTCATCCCGATAGCCAGTCCTGCAATATTTATGAATGAATATCCTTTATGCTTAAGAATATTTCTGAAAGCTATCTTTAAGTAATTACTAAACATTGCTATACTCCACAAGATAGAATGATTGATTTTCTTTGGCGCGAGAAAAAGAATATTCTTCCAATACCAGATTGATGCTGTATGGTAATTTTTTTCACGGACAAGAGTGGAGAAATATTCCTCAAAATCACCTGCGGAAGTATTCCAACTGTCGCCTGGCAGAACCTTATTTAGAAGCCATTCGGCGACTACTGGAGGTTTGGTTTTTTTTTCCATCAGAAATTCATTTCTCATCAAGTGAAAATTTTGGAATACCTTCCCATACCTGTGAATTCAGTTCATTAATCCGGTTTAGAGATTCCTTACCTTTATTGGTCAGGCTGTAGATCCTTTTGTGCCTTCCTCCACGCTCTGGAGTTGATTCGGACAAAAAAGAATTTAGCATCCCCCTTTTAACGAGCCTGTCAAGAGGCATGTAGATCGAACCCAGCAAGATCTTTTCTCCAGTCAGTTTCTCTATAAGCTCATGAATGGGAATACAGTATGCATTATCCTGAAGCCTCCATATAGAAAGCAGTATAAGTTCCTCTGTCCTGGTCAGTATATTCATATATCCTCCCGATCCAATCCTAAAATATTTAGACATATCTGATTATACAGTGAAATCCTATATTTGTTTCACAGGTTTCCTTATTTACTCTAAAAAAATGCTTAGAAGTCGTCCCCAATAATATTTGGGACAAAGGATTTATGTAAAATCCTGTCAACCGGTAAAAGGGCCCTCATTTATATCTTTATGAATTAATCTTTTAAGTGATAGCAGTTCTGATCACCTTAAATACAAAGCCCCGCTGTCTGATGACAGCAGGGCTCTAATTTAGAAAGGAGGGTTTTTGTCTATTAGTGATACTCTAATTTTCTTGTTTGTTCCTGCCACTGTGCCTTTAAGGAATATATATATCCCTTCTGTTCTTCAATTATCTTCTCCGTCGATCCGGCTTTGAGCCCTATGATTTTATCTGTGATCTCGAAGAAGTAATTCAGTACAGGATGATTGATCTGTGATATGGCGAAAGGCATATCATAATTTGAAACATTCCTCAAATCTTCAGTCTCGGGAATATTACCGAGATAGGTCATTTTCATGGAGAGGGCATTCTCGATCCTGTAAATTAGCTCATCTTTGATCTCCCGGGCGAGGTTCCTTTCACATTTATTGATAATCAGTCCGAACAGGCTGACTTTAAGCATATCTTCCAGACGTTCAGTATGTGTTGAATAGCCGCTCATTGTCTGCCTGATCTCCGAAAACTGCTTGTAGATCTTACTTTTTTCAGTGTAAGTGTATTTCCCGCTGATCCCGTTCTTTGAGAACATAATCTGGTTTACTCTCTCCTTCAATATAGGGATCTCCTCGCGAAGCCTGCCAAGATTCAGCTCAAGACCGTTGATTTCAGGAAGCTCGAGTTTTTTCTTTAGAGGTGCGATCAGATCATTGTAAAATGCATTCAGAGAATTAGCTCTTCCGTTCATTTTATCGATCTTGTCCAGTTCTTTCCTCAACTGCATGACAGTAAAACCAGTTCTGTGGTGATTTCTGAGATTTTCCAGCAGATTCGCAGCATCCCTGTTCGTCTTGAAGCTTGTTTTCAGAGGTGAATAGATAAGACTGAGGATCAGGTTAAAAACTGCTTCTATCGATGCTCTGTCGGGATTGATCACGAAAATCTTATTTTTGATATTGCTGAGAAAATCTAGGGAATCTTTGTTCAATCCCCCCCCGAAATCTGATAATTTGATCAGCGCATCGGAATTGTGAAGCATATAGAGGATCTCATTCTTGTTCAGATAATAGAGGGAATTTGATCTTCTCACCGGGCAGGGAGAAATAAAATCCAGGTTTTCAATAGGAGTTCTTCCTCGGATATTATCCCAGCTCAGGTTTGCATCCTTGTTATAGAATACATCCTCGATATAATACTCGGGTTCTCTGTTAAAGAGTATTCTCTGGTCGGGTTTACCGAAATCCAGGTCGATTAGCTCAACCCTCTGAGCATCGGATTCCTTGTGCAGTCCGATATACCTAGCGATAAGAGATACCAGTACCGACAAATTATTGACGACAAGGGATTTTCCTGTCCCGCCTTTAATAGACGCAAAGGCTATCAGATCGATACCATTCCTGTCTTCGATACCGGAAATGAACTGTTGAAAGATCGATTCGCGGGAGCCCGGATCCAGCCTGGTTAATCCTTTTGTGTGGAATACCTGACCTTTTTCCGGGAGTGAAGAAGTCTCACTTCGTATCGCAAGGTATTCCATCGCTTTCTCTTCCGGAATATCCATCACCTGCGTTACGAGGTCTATAACCGTACCGCCGACATCCTTGCAAACCCAGCACCTGTAAGTATTTGAAACCGGGTTAAAACTCATGGTTGGAGGACCATCGGTATTGACATGGTTCTCAATCTTGATGCAGGGTATTACGTTTTTATTAACCTTTAAACCGAGTTCGCGGGCTACTTCTATAATATTATTGGATCTGATAATTTCGTCTTTATTAAACGAGGCAGGTTTTTCTGTAAAAACCTTTACACGAGACGTCATTTTACCCTCTTTCAGGATAAGAAGGTTATTGCCAACAAGCTTTGATTTGGAGAATATATAAAAAAAGAAGCGCCATGTCAAGTGTTATTTATTAAATAACAATAAATTCGACGGATTATCTAAACAACTTAATTAGAATATCGGAGTAGTTGAACTTAATAATAATAAGTTAGCGACCGTATCCTCCACCTCCTGGAGTCCTCACTGTAAACACATCACCTTTGGTTACGGATATGTTAAACTTTGCGTTCAGTTTTCCGGATGAATTATTCCTGAAAATCAGGTTCTCACCCGGTTTTCCAGGTTTACCGCCTTTTAGCCCGTATGGGGCGATCTGCCGTCTTTCCGAAATAAGACTGAGACTTGCATCGGTAAGAAATTCTATACTTTTTTCTATTCCGTCACCGCCTGTGAATTTTCCTTTCCCCCCGGAATTCTTTCTGAAACTGTATGATAATATTCGGATGGGAAGCTGGTTTTCGAGAACTTCTACAGGTGTATTTAGTGAATTTGTCATGTGAGTATGGACACCGCTGATCCCGTCTTTACCCGGCCTCGCTCCCATACCGCAGGCAATAGTCTCATAGTATGCAAACTGCTCACCAGTTTCGGGATCTGCCCCCCCCATCGTCAGGTTATTCATTGAACCACCTGATGCTGCTGGTACTTTACCCGGCAGAGCCTTTGCCAGCGCTCCATACAGAACATCGACTATCCTCTGTGAGGTTTCAACATTTCCTCCTGAGACTGCTGCAGGATAAACAGCATTTACTATTAATCCTTCCGGCGCTATTACTCTCACAGGCACCATACACCCGTAGTTTGAAGGTATCGGATATTCAACGAGTGTGCGGAATATGTAAAAAACTGCTGATAGAGTTATAGCATATACAGCGTTGATACATCCACTTGCCTGAGGATCACTCTTTGAAAAATCAATTTCCGCTTCTGAACCGTCGATCCTTATCTCTACCTCGATCCTGACCGGTTCATCCGATTGTCCGTCATTATCCATATGGTCTGCAAAGGTATATTTTCCATCAGGTATACTTTTGATAAGGACTCTGATCATTTTCTCGGAATAATCCTGGAGGTGGTCCAGATACTGAAAAACCTCTGTTCTGCCGAAGTGCTCTACTATCTCTTTCAATCTTTTCTCACCTACTTTTGCAGCCATATACTGTGCAAGAAAATCTCCTTCTCTTTCACCCGGAGTACGAACGTTCGCAAGCAGAACATCCATTAATGCCTTGTTGATCCTTCCGTTTTCTTCAAACTTCACCGGGGGGATTACAATTCCTTCCTGGAAAATCTCCGTGGAAAGCGGCATTGAGCCTGGTGTCATTCCCCCGATATCCGCATGATGCGCCCTGTTAGCAGTGTAAAAGGACGGTTCTTTATCTTCAGGCAGAAAAACCGGGTGTACAAGGGTTACATCGGGCAGATGTGTCCCACCCCTGAAAGGATCGTTCAGGATAGCCGTATCACCTCTTTTCAGTGTGAGTTTTTCGATTACACATTTCACGGACATAGGCATCGATCCCAGATGTACAGGCATGTGGTCCCCCTGCGCTATCATCCTTCCCATACCATCGAACAATGCGCAGGAGAAATCACGCCGCTCTTTAATATTTGGTGAGAATGCTGTTCTCTGCAGCGCAGCTCCCATTTCTTCAGCTACTGACTGAAACCTGTTTTTATATATTTCGAGTTTTATCGGATCTACTTTTTTTGCTTTTGTCATTCTCATTCCATCCGTTTCTAAATAAATTCAATGATCAATTATTTTTCAAGATCATATTTTTCAATCCATCCACCCTGAGGATAAAATCCGGCGGCAGATAGGATGTAGAACTGTATTCATGAATCACTGCTGGGCCTTTGATCTCATTGCCAGACCTTAACTGGAGTCTGTCATAAACGCTTGTTCTCACATATTCCTTTCCATTGAATACTTCTCTGCTGCCCAGTGACCTGTATCCGGATTTTGAATATTTTTCGGTCTTTTCTTTGACTATCCGGGGATGTTTTGTTTCACCAATACATCTCACCCTGATGTTCACTGCTTCACACATTCTGTTCTCATCACAGAAGCCGTATCTTTTTTTATGTGCCTTATGAAATCCTGAAATATAATCCTTTTTAAAAGGAACGGTCAGCTCATAGGATTGTCCCATGTAGCGGACATCCACCATTCTTATCATTTTTATTCTTCCCTTCGGTACATCTTCCTCGAGCATTTCAATCATGGCCCGGTCTTCAAGTGGAACATATTTCTTTTCTATAGTATTATATGAATCCTCTCTAGCCCGGATAAGAACCGTTCTCGAATAATCTTTGATGAAATCTGAGAAAAGCATTCCCATCGCCGAATAAATTCCGGGATTAAGCGGGATTATAACTGTACCTATATTAAGGTCTCTCGCAAGCTCCGCAGCATGCAGAGAACCGGCACCGCCATAAGAGACAAGAGCAAATTCCGCGGGATTGTAGCCCTTTTCTATCGAGATAACTCTCAGCGCCTTTTCCATACTGCTGTTAACGATCCTGATTATACCGGAAGACAATTCATCCGGTGTTATCCCGTATTCTTTTGCCGTTTTCCTGAGCAGTTTCAACATTTTGTCATAATGAATTTTCATTTTACCGCCAAGAAAATGGGAAGCGTCCAGTCTTCCCAGGGCAAGATTTGCGTCTGTTACCGTCAGCCTGCTTCCTTTACCATAGCATACCGGACCCGGATCGGAGCCTGCGCTTTCAGGGCCGACTTTCAAAGCGCCACCGGAATCCATCGATGCTATTGAACCTCCGCCTGCTCCTACAGTATGAATATCGATAATCGGGACTTTGATTGGAAATCCGGCGACCTTTGAATCTGAGGACGTTATTATCTTCCCGGGACACAGCGCTACATCTGTAGATGTACCACCCATATCAAATGTTATCAGGTTGGTAAATCCTGCCTTTTTTCCGATAGTATATCCACCTACAACTCCTCCTGCCGGGCCAGACAGGATCGTATTTACCGATTCCTTCCTCGCAGTATCTGCTGAGATCACACCTCCATTGGATTTCATTATCCGCAGTTTTATGTCTTTTAAATTTTTCTGTATCGACTTTATATACTTATCCATTATCGGAGCTACATACGCATTTACGGCTGTAGTGCTGAACCTTTCATACTCCCTGTATTCGGGAAGGATCTCTGATGAAGGAGATACATTAAATCCAGCTTTTCTCATTGTTTCTGCAGCGATATTTTCATTAGTCCTTTCCATATATGAATGCAAGAAACACACTGCAACCGACTCTACTCTGTTTTTCTTCAGTTTTTCAATGATCTTTATTAGTTTATTTCGGTTTGCCTTTCTGATTATTTCTCCGTTATGAGCAGTTCTTTCATCGATCTCAAACCTGAGTTTTGCCGGGATCAGAGGAGCAGGTCTGTCCACATTCAGATCATAAATATCCTCCCTGTTCTGCCGCCCTATCTCGATAAGATCTTTGAATCCTTTTGTCGTTATCAGGGCAGTTTTCTTACCTCTTCTTTCAAGCAGAGCGTTTGTCGCTACTGTCGAACCATGGATAATAGAAAAATCGAAAGTATTATCCGCCTGAATCATATCCAGCCCTTCAAATATTGCCAATCCTGGATTTGAGGGTGTTGAAAGAACTTTCAATACCTTTATATCCCCATTAATTATATATACGAAATCCGTAAATGTGCCCCCGGTATCAATTCCGATCATTATCGTGCTATCGCCTGTTGCTATTGTCAAAATTTCACTCCTGAGCTTTTAGTGTGATCTTAGAAGAATATTTAATATAAAGATTTACATGATTTTTTGCATGATTTTTTCGCTGCAGTTAAAACTTTTTATCTAATAGTGAAGTCTTATTGCGGAACCTACTAATCAATGTAGTAGTAAAACCATAATCATTAAATTATCAAAGGAATACCATGAATAAAACTGTAACAATTATCTTACTTTTAGTAACACTTTATATATGCACTTCAAAAGCATACGGTCAGGAGATAAGGACCTTTGAAGGTGTCAGAATCGTTGATAATACCGGGATCAACATAAAAAACAATAACGGAATTGAGCTTGATTTCATAAGAACCATTGGCGATACAGAGGGCAGCAATGAGAACCTCATGTTCTTTAGACCAACTGACCTTGAGATAGATGATTCATGGAATTTATACATTCTCGACCAGGGTAATTTCCGTGTTCAGGTTTTTGACAGAAATTTAAATTACCTCAAGTCATTCGGCACACAGGGACAGGGGCCAGGTGAATTTGCGCGTCCTAAATGCATTGGGATTGACGAAGAAAATAAGATCTGGGTGCTTGATGTTAGTAATGGCAGAATGGAGATATTTTCTTTGGAAGAAGGCTTTATCGAAGGCAGAAAATTGCCGAAGATATTCACTGATTTTATTTTTCTGAAGAACGGAAAACTATTATGCGGACCTAGAGAGATGGGATCGGTCCTCGTTGAAATGGAAATGGCGGCAATTGAGGGGAAAAGACCCGAGAAACCGGAAGTGGCTAAATCTGTTTTTTCGATAAAGAACAAAGACTTTGAAATAGTTAATGAATTCGGAAAAGCAAGGATTCTTAATGATATGTTTCTTGATATGAGAGTGAATAACACAAAAATGACAACAGACAGTGACGGCAATATTATTGCTGCTTACATTTGGCAGAATCTAATTGAAAAATATACACAGGACGGCCGGCTGCTCTTGAAGATAATGAGAAAACTTAATTACAAATCAGAACCATACAGAAAGAACAACGGCAAATTGGGAATGAACCGTGTTGCAGCCGGTGTTGCTGTTGACGAGAAAGACAGAATATGGACGGTTACACTTAACCGTGTTGCTCCACCGATGGAAATGGAAAGGCTTAAAGAAACAGAAACGGATATGTTCGATGTCGAGGTGTTTAGTGGAAACGGTATATTGAAAGCAAAATTCAAATTCAATCATTTTATTGATGCAATAAAGATCTACGGCAACAGGCTATATATACTTGACACATATAGAAAAATGCAGATATTTGAATACAGGATTTCCGGTTGAGAATCTGCCCGGTATACTGGATTGATTATTTCTTTTTTATACTTTGAATATTTGAGAAATTGCTTCACATATATTAAAGGAGTTAATTATGAGTAAAGTGGTTATATGTTTATTGCTGATATCGATTCTGATCCCGACCAGTTTTTTGAGCGCCCAGGAATTTCATATTCCCGAGAATGCAGAACTTGTTCAGAACACAAGCAGGTCGGGGATCTGGGGAAACAAGCCGAAAGTATCACTCGAGCTGACAAGGGTAATCGGGGATCTTGAATCCAGCGATGAAAACCTGATGTTTTATTTACCGCAGGATATCGCAGTTGATAGTGACAATAACCGTTATATACTCGATGCGGGAAACTACAGAATATTAAAATTTGATAAGGACTGGAATTTTTTAAGGATCCTTGGGCAGGAAGGCCAGGGACCGGGTGAATTACTTAAACCGAGATCAATTGATATTGACGGGAACGGAAATATATATGTTTTTGATCCGGGTAATCTGCGGATGCAGATCTATTCCCCGGAGGGCAGATCGATTAATACGATTTCCATTAAAACCGGTTCGGGAAGAAGCCGCCTGCTCACAACAGGTGAGTTCATTCTTGGAGGGGGGCTTCCAAAAGGTGTGGCAATTGCATTAAAAACCGATAAGCCTCTTGAAGGCGATCAGTCGATATTCGAAGTGTATACAGACAGGTCCGAACCGGTCAGGGAATATGGTATCTTCAGGGATTTCGGAAACCTGATGAAAAATATCAATGGTAGCGGATTCTATTATTCTATCGACAACAATGACAATACATTTGTTACATTTGAATGTCAGAACAGGATAGAAAAATACGATCAGAACGGGGAATTGAAACTGAGAATAGAAAGGAAACTGAATTACGAAGAATTTATACCGGCCCCGGAAATGAAAAAGATCAATAGCGGCGGAAGAAGCGCCGCATTTCTTTACAGCAGCAGTGACAAGAAAGAGAAGAATTTAATATCAACCGGGATCGATGTTGATAGTGAAGGGCGGCTCTGGGTACTTACACTGAAAAGACAATTTATTGAAGATGAGAAGGCGTTTGTCGGATCTACGATGTCAATGGATTCAAAAGGCGGAGCAAAAACAACCTCCGAATCCTTAATAGGAAATACAGAATTAAGAGAAACCGACATTTTTGAACTGGAAATATTTAACAAAGATGGTAATTTACTTGGGAGGATTCCTTTGAAACAATTTGCCGACCACATCAGGATCTTTGGAAGTAAGCTGTATTTAATCGACAAACTCCGGGGTATGCAGATATACGAATACACAATAACTGAAAATTAGATTCAATGAAAGGAATTTAAATAATGCTGAGACAAATCTTTGTAATCATTACTTTTGCTTCGTTTATCCTGCCGATTTGTTCGTTATTACATGCACAGGAAATCAAAACGATAGATGGAGTAAAGACGATAATTAACGAAGGCAGAGGAGAATGGGGCAAGGATCCAAAAGTAAAAATAGAACTGATAAAAACACTCGGTGATCTATACGGAGAAGATGAAGAATTGATGTTCTACCTACCATCAGATATCGCACAGGATCAAAACGGAAGTCTATATATCCTTGATACTGGAAACTATCTAATAAAGAAATTTTCCCGCGACGGCAGATTCATCAAAAGTTTTGGAGGACAGGGCCAGGGCCCCGGTGAATTAAATCATCCTACTTCTATAAATATCGATAATGATGGTAACATAGTCGTATCCGATCAGGGGAACAACCGGTTTGAAGTTATGTCGCCTGACGGAAGATATATCGAAAGCTATAGTCTTCAGGATATCAGACCAGGTATATTCAGATTTAACAGCATTGGCCAGATCGTTATGGCAGCATCCGGTATCGGGGGCGGTGTAATAGTCTTAGGAGGTGATGAGGAAGAAGAGGAAACTTCTAATCCTCTTTTCCGGGTATTTGAAACATCAGGTGAGATGAAGAATAAGATCGGTGAAATGATAGATATCGGTGATGGGATATCGAATTCAATGATCAACAACCTTTATTACTGCCTTGATGAAAAGGATAATATATACCTGACTTATAGAAGTGTGAACCGCATTGAAAAACATTCACCTTCCGGAGAGATCCAGTTCAGGATCGAACGCGAACTGAATTATGAAGTCAACAAACCTGAAAAAGCTAAAGTCGATAGATCCGGAGGAAATATTTCTATCAGCATGCCGAAGATGACCTTTGTATCGAATGCAATAGCGGTTGACAGCAAAGGCAGGATCTGGGTTTGTACCGCCAATAGACAGATGAAAGACGAAGAGAAAGTCAGTAAAATGATCTCGATGTCAAGTGAAAGCTCTTCACCTACTATTTCATTGGATGGTGCAACGGAGATCACGAAAACCGACATGTATGATCTCGAAATCTATAGCCCTGAAGGATTACTGCTCGGAAAAATAAGACTGGATCATTTTGTTGACGGTATAAAGATTTTTGATGACAGGCTGTATATTCTCGATGAGAACCGGGGGATGCAGTTCTACGAATACAGGATTATCGGATAATATTGACTAAAATAAAAAATCCCCGCTGCTGATAACACCGGGGATTTTCTTCTAAAATCCTGTTTAAAAACTTACGAACCTTGCACCGAATTTAATAGACATATCGGTTATCATATCTTCTACGGTTCCGGTGTAATATCTGTGCTCAAAGAAGAAACCCCATTTACGGGTGGCTTTGAATTCCCAACCGATCCCGACATCCAGCCCGAAACCGAAACTGTTTTCAGCCTCAACTGTCTCAAAAAACTGGTCTGCCATTCTAACATCGATTTTTGCCCGACGATATGCCATCGGACCTCCACCACCTACAACATAACCTCTGCCGATAGGGGTTTTCGGGAACTTCCTTTTTAGATTAACCGTGGCAAATATAAGAGTCACCTCGCCGTCCAGGGGATTAAAAATATTCCAGTCAAGATCATGTTTATCTCTATATCCGTTCTTATCCAGACCGTGATAACTTATCATAATGTCATAGTTAATATAATATTTATCGGAAATTGGTCTGTCCAGTCCAACACTCCCATGCATACCTAAAACCCACAAATCAGTATAATCGGAGGGGATTAACGGAAATGCGAGTCCCAGGGCCATATAAGGTACCGGTTCAAGAAGTTCTACAGGCTCGGGAGGTTTCTGCTGTGCTGCTGCAGGTAAACTGATCAGTAAGATTAAAGTTAAGATTATAACCCTTTTCATTTTTGTGATCCTCAAAAAAGTTCTACTTTTATCAAATTAACTATTACCGTTTATGATACAAACTTCAACCTGATTTATTCCGAAAACATAATAAAAAACCGGTTATTTAAGTTTAAAGCCTATCTTTATCGGGATGATCTGCGTAATATTTTCCGTAAAACCTATATGATACTTCAACTCTCCGAAAAGATGAAATCTCAGATGGATAGGCAGCTCAATTCCGATTCCGGTATTCAAACCAAGGCTGTATTTCCTGTGTGAGAACCTGGTTTCTATGCTCCGGTGCCCTTCGTATATTTCCATCTGCGCTTCAGAATACTTAAAAAGCCCTAATCCAACGATAAGATACGGTATCTTTGTACCCTCCTCAACCAGGATGATCTTTCCGTTTAGGTTTGCTGTAAAAACTGTAGCGCTGTTGCCGTTAATCGTTATTTCGTTACCAAAACCGTTTGCTTCTTTATAATTGTCTTCCTTCAGGAAGAACCTCTGGTACTCAAATGAAAGATTAAGATCCCACTTATAAGACATGTAAATATCGAGCCCGGCTCCGAAATTAAATCCCGGGTACCAATTATCCCTGAATTGTTCAGGTCCTAACTGCACTGTCAATCCACTGTTAAACAGCATCTGCGGACGCCCCTCATCCTGAGCAAACAGACATGACGGTAGAATTAAAAGCGCTGATATGATCAATAATATTCTATTCATTCAAGAATCCGATTTTTTTAATTTAATAACTTAATTACAGAATTTCCAACTTTTTACTATATAAACCGTATTAATTCAAGTAAAATTCCAATATTGAATACAATACTAAGGTGAAAGTTATTCCGTATAATAAATAAAAACCTTATATTAAAAGTAGTTGAAGCAACTTTTTTACTGCAATACCAGTCTTAAAACAATAACTAATCAAAACTGTATTAACAAAGGATTCTCAATATGAAAAGACCTGTGATATCGTTACTCTCAGCTATAATTATCTGCTTTGTAGGTTTCTCAAATGTTTACGGGCAAAAAATAGAAAATAAAGACGGAACAAGGATAGTTCACAATGAAAAGAAAGGGAAATGGGGCAAAAATTATCCGCTCAGTCTCGAGGAGACGGGAACTCTCGGTGACTTTTATGCCGAGGACGAGAATTACGTATTCTATATCCCCGAGGACGTGGTAAAAGATAAAGATGGCAACTTATACGTATTGGATGCAGGCAATTTCCGAATTCAGAAATTCAACCGGAAGGGTCAATTCATTCTGAGTTTTGGGAATGAAGGCCAGGGACCAGGTGAATTCAGACTTCCCAGCGATATCGGGATAGATGAGGAAGGCAATATCCATGTTTCAGATATGGTTAACCGCAGGATCGAGATATTCTCACCTGAGGGTAGATCGGTTCAGAGTAAAAGGCCGGAGGATAACTTTAACAATTTCATTCTGATTGGCAGAGACAGGTACCTGACTCCTTACAGTGCATCATTTTTTGGTTTTGACGGTGATGAAGAAACAAAGAAAGATGATCTGCCGCCCCTTTACAGGATACGGGATCTAGAAGGTAAGGAATACGGTACACTAGGAATTATGGAATTTATCCTGGATCTAAATACTACACCCGGAGCAAACAACAGTTATACTGCTGTAGACAAACTCGGGAATATCTACATTTCATTTGAAAACCTGAACCGTATCGAAAAGTATTCTCAGGATGGAAAGCTCCTTATGAAGATCGACAGACCGCTTAATTTTGAGGTCAAGATCGAGAAAACAATTGTAAAAAGATTCGGTGACGACGGTATAAGCGTCAGTTCAGGAGACCGCAACAAGATCAGCCGGGGTATAGCTGTTGACGATAATGGCAGGTTATGGAATATCACTTACCGCAGGCAGGAAAAGAAAGAGGAAGAAATCAATACTTCAATATCCATAAGCCGAAATGACGCAGTTTCAAGGTCTGTCTCGGGAAATACCGATCTGCGGGAGACCGACATGTATGAGCTGGAAGTATTCGATAATGAGGGCATCCTCCTCGGTAGATTTCCGTTGAACCATTTCTGTGACGGGATCAGGATATTCGGCGACACAATCTATATACTCGACAAAAACCGCGGCAACCAGTTCTATATATATAAAATCAATGAAAACATTGGAGATAATGACTAAAATTTCAAGTCTTATAATCTATTTCTAAACGGGTTTTTTATACAAAGGGCGTGTTTGATCCACAAATAGGGGATTTTCCACGCCCTTTATATCTCTTCCCCCAGGATGCATAAACAGCATTGAATATTATCTCTCGTTAAATACAATCCGAGGATGACAATGAACGTTATGATATAAATCATTTTTGAAAGATATTCGCATGGCAGATATTCTTTTACTGCTCAAGCGAAAGGTGGGCGTAATAAATTGGGATTATCGCCCTTACAGTAATACACTGCTAAATAAAAACCTTAAAAGTCTACTTCTCGATGATCCTGTATTCGTAAACACACATATTTGTCGATGTATCTATCAAATACAGGCTGTCACCGAAAATACGTATATTGTTCGTATAATTCGGCAGCGGAACATACCCGAGGAGAACTCCCTCCGGATCGAATATGTTAAAGGTAAGCCTGTTATAGTCCTCTATCAAACCTGAGCCTGATGACTTGTTTTCGGGCTGTGAGTTGAATGTAAGCACCCAGATCCTGCCTTTGATATCAATTGCTATATCCCATGAAACATTGGTCGGTTCAGGAAAAGAACGCCCCTCGTAATCTAACATCTTATGCTCGATCGGAAAATTCAATGGCCTGTCGATCTGCATCAACAGATTTCCACCTGAAGAATACTTCTGAATAACATTCTCATTCAGCAAGGTTACGTAGATATTATCGCTATTGTCGACATCCAGTTTAGCGTCATTAACCGATCCTACCCACATTGTTCCTTCTGGTTCAAGCAGTTTCCCAAAACTCTTCAGGATCTCCCCTTCAGGTGAATACAAGCTGAGAAGAAAATGCTCCTTGTCATCCCTAATTCTCGAAAGATATCTCATCACGGCAGCGATTTTCCCGGATCTCAATACTCTGAAATACCAGAACCTGTTGCCGAATCTTTCCATCGGGAAACTGTATTTAAAGTCGCCTTTGCCAGTCAAAACCTGCAGCCTGACGCCTGATTCCAGTATATAAACATTGCCATCCTTATCCGTATCCATACCGAATGTAAACCTGGAGAACTCACCCGGCCCCTGACCCTCACCCCCAAACTCTCTGACATATTCCCAATTACTGTTAAACTTGACAACCCTGAAGTTGCCACTGTCCATAAGATAAAAATTTCCCCTTCCGTCTCTTCCAAGGAGTCTTGGCTTAAAAAATGACATTGTCTCATCTCCGGAATTTATATCACCCACTTGTCGAATAAACTTGAGCCTGATTTTTTGGTCACTTCCCCATTTTGCGCTGGAGTTATGCACAAATCTCACGCCGTCAACGGTCTCTACTGTATAGGTTTTTTCACCTGTACTGCAGCTAAATATAATAAGTAGTGAAATTAAAAAGGAAAGTGATCTCATTCCGGCACCCTTTTTTCGTTCTTTTATAGATAGGACGACAATAAAAGAAAAATGTTTTACGGAAAACAAATTATTCAAAGAATCCTGGATTTTTACTCCTTTATTGGATTTATGCAGAATATGTCTGTCATATTATCGTAGCCGTCAAAATCTCTGTCGGACGATTGGTAAGACATTTTTATTTTGTAGGTTCTGAATCGCTTAAAGGGAAGGATGTTATATGCATTATAGCTTTTCGAGTGTCAGTTTCCCCTTCTCAAATTTCCCGTAAGTATAGCTCTTGATCCAGTCCCCTGTATTCATCAGTATTTTGCCATCCTTGAATGTCTCAAACACCGGACGGTGTGAGTGTCCCATAATGACGTAATCCGCTCCTTCTGCAAATTGTTTTTCAGCGAACAACGAATATTCCTTATCTGCTCCAAACTTCTTTTTCTTAGTGTAAAACCTGCTCAAATTCGAAAACCATTTCGCCAACGGCACACCAATATCCGGATGCAGCCACCTGTAAAGAAATATATTCACATTATTCCTTAAAACCTTTTTCAATAATCTGTATCCAGTATCCTTTTTTTTGAGACCGTCTCCGTGGAGCATATAAAATGTTTTTTCACCGATCATTTCAGTTATTGGCTCCGGATGAAACCGCAATCCCAGTTCGTTCTTGATGAAATCTCCCACCCAGAAATCATGATTACCCGCTATATAATCGATCACTATTCCATCTTCAGCAAGTTCCATAAGACAGGTTAATACAAGAAGATGGTCTTTCGGGATAGCTTTTTTATATTCAAACCAGAAATCGAACATATCACCAAGGATGAACAGCCTGTCA
>JANQEH010000173.1 GCA_028278455.1 bacterium | reverse complement strand
AGCTCCGGATCACCCGATGAAAGGTTCGGAGATCCTTGCAGAGCTTGGTTATCCGGAAGAATACCGTTTAGCGATACTGTCGCACGCCCCATATACCGGTATCCCAAGAGATACTCTTCTGGCAAAAACACTGTTTGCCGTGGATGAACTTGCAGGATTCATAACAGCAGTTGCGCTTGTCAGGCCCTCAAAAAAGGTCGAAGATGTCAAAGTTAAATCTGTGAGAAAAAAATTCAAGGATAAAGCTTTTGCCGCTGCAGTAAGCAGAGAGGATATAAAGCTGGGAATTGAAGAATTAGGCGTAGATGAAACCGAACATATTCAACTCTGTATAAATGCAATGTCTTCTGTAGCCGATGATCTTGGATTATAGAAGATCAGACAGGCCGGATACTTAATAAATTATTTCGGGTGGTTTGGATTTCCTGTTATTTTCTTAATGAATTTCTTAACCTTTTTATCGATTTCTTCATCGGTTACGACTTCATCCTTTAAAATAATGGTCATGTGGTGTTTATATCGGGGTTTGAGCGAATTTAACGTTGCGCCGTAAACATCCTCAAGGCATATTTCGCATCCGCAGAATTCCGGAAAATCCGGAAGTATCTCTTTCATGGCTTCAACAACTCTTATTTCATTCCTGTTTCTCATATTAATAAGAGAATAACCGCCAATATAGTATTTTTCATCTCTAAACATAATTTCTCCGGAAAATTTTTCATTATCAGCATTTTACATTTTTCAAGATATGAAACTGCACATAATTAGTCAAGCCATATCTGATACTAAAATGACTAACAGGTTCAGATATTATCTTGAACCATTAAAAAAATAATGTTTGGCCGAGGCATGTCGATACTAATAGTAAAATAAGGTTATTAAAGAGGTAAACATGAAAAAAGCAAAATCATCGCTTAATATAGAAGAAATCAAAAGTATTCTTATGATCGTTGACGATTATGCCGAAATAATGCGGGAGCGAAATAACGACCTCTGCCCTGAGTACATTGATCCTGACCATTTTGAGACATCTATAATCAAACTTTTCAGAGAGCTCAAAAGTTCAGACGCAAATATCGACTGGGATTGCGATTTTCCTATGCTGAAAGAATACAGGTTCCTTCGTAAGGGACTTGAACTCAGCTGATTTATATTCTCTATTTCTTTATTTTTCGAATTTCTTCTATTCAAACAGAATCTTACCTTAAAATCATTGAAATTGTCCATTTTTTTCATTTCATTTAATTTCAGTAAGTATATTTTCGACCAAATCTAAATTTACCGGTTAAAACTTGTGAGGTTCTCCATGTTGATAAGATCAATTAAACTTATCTTTTTATTTACTATAGTGCTCATCCTGACAAATAGTATTTATTCTTACTCCCAGGCGTTGAAAACACCTCTTGACCAGGAAATTCTTGATATCCTGGCGAACGAGATCTCGGGGCAAATCATTTATAACAATGAGGTTATGCTTGCCGGTGCACCTTGGGTACGAGAGAGAAAGGAATTCACAGATACATTTTATGAATCCCAGAAGATTTATGAAATTGCAAGAGGCTACGGGATCGAGACCGTCAGACTCGACAGGCACACGAGCAGCAGGACCTTTGACTACCCATTTGCAGGCGAATTCTGGCTAATTGAACCTGATAAAAAGTTGATTGCCCGTATTGGCGCTGATGCGGCTCTGGTTGCCAGAGGTTCACAAACTGCCGATATTACCGGTGACCTGATTTATATTCCTCCGCTTATTCCGGAAAAGATTGAAAAGCTGTTATCCGGTGGTGTCAGGCCGGAATATGAAGGAAAGATAGCATTGATGTGGTCTCATGCCCGTGGAAACGCAGCACGAGCTCTGGATACAGCGGGCCTTCGAGGTATTGTGTCTTTTTCATCGCGGGACAGGTACCTCGATCCAAACCAGGTGGTCTACGGTTCCGGTTCATATTCAGGTAATAATCTTAAAGTCGGTTTTTCAATTTCATGGAGGCAATGGTCGGAACTATTCGAGGATATAGAAAACGGGAAGAAACCGGTAGTCAGGTGTAAAACTGAAGTTGAGACATTTAAAGATAAATTTGAGACTGTTTATGCATGGATCCCCGGAACTGAACCTGACAAAAAAGGAGTTGTTTTTTCCGCACACCTCTTTGAAGGTTATCTTAAAAGAGGTGCCAATGACAACATGAGCGGCTGCGTTATCCAGCTCGAGATCCTCAGGTCACTTACCAAACTCATTAAGGAAGGTGTCCTACCTCAGCCCAGGAGGACGATTTGTTTTGTATGGCCTAATGAAATCTCAGGCACATATGAATTCATCAAACAGAATCCCGATCTACCTGATAAATGGAGCTGTAACATCAATATGGATATGTGCGGTGAGTCGTTGCGGATGAATAACGGGTTGATGACTATGAGTGAGTGTCCGAACCATTTACCCAGTTATCTGGACGGATTGACTGCATCAATTATGAATTATGTCTGGAGAACAAACGATATTGTATACCTGCCGGATTCTCCTCGAGGCAGACGGGGAGGACAGTATTTTCCTAAACCCATGATGGAAAAAAATGGCACTACCGATGCTTTCAGGTATTTTATACATAAGGCAACCGGTGGGAGTGATCATATATGCTTTAATAATCCTTCTGTTGCTGTTCCAGCCATTGAATTGTTTACATGGCCTGACCAGTGGTATCATGCCGACACAGATACTCCCGACAAATCCGATCCCACCCAGATGAAGCGGATATCATTCATTGGCGCTGCTACGGCCTGGGCAGCAGCAAATTGTACGGATGATGTTTTAACCGGTTTAATAGACGTGACATCTGAATTCGGTTATTCGAGAATTGCTGAAAGAGAACACACACAAGCCCTGAATTATATAGAGAACTCCGCTCCGGAGGATTTACAAACTCAGACAAACCGGGCACTCAACCTTGTCAATCTGGCGCTTAAAAGAGAAATTGGAGCGCTGAGGTCGATTGATGAAATTCATTCAGGCTCTGCAGATGCCGACAGGATTCTTAATAACAGGATCGAGCAGTGGAATCTTTATGGAAAGCTTCTTCAAAAGCAGATTCTGGATTATTCCGCGCTCATTGCGAAACAGCACAAGGTAAAGTCACCTAAAGCGTCGAAAATGACATCTGTTGAAAAGCGGTATGACAAGATCTATCCATCAATACATCGGGAAATTCGTGCCAGGGAATTCTATTTAAACCGCAGCCAGAGATATTTGACTTATCTGAAAGATAATCCTGAAGCAATTAACAAGCTGGATATCGGGAGAGCACATACCCGCAGCATCCTCAATTTCATAAATGGCAAGAACTCTATTACAGAGATCAGAAATCACGTATCGGCAGAAACAGGAATCGAGATCCAGCTTGAGAAGGTTGCATCTTATATCGAGATATTAAAAGCCATTCAATGGGTAGAATATTAAAAAATGAAGCAGGTTTTGTTCTAGATATCAGTCTCTAACGTATTCTTCAGCTTCACTTATCAAGCTCATGAATTCTTTGAATTTGAAGGGTTTATGGATCGCAGTATAAGCACCTGCTTCCTTGCACTTATCCAGGATTTCTTCAACGTCAAAACCTGTCATTATGATTGTTGCTGGAATTCTGATTTGATTACCTGTATAATAATTGTTGATCTCTTTCAGAACTTCATAGCCATCCATTTCCGGCATACATATGTCGAGTATGATAACAGAATAGTTTTTATACTTGATCTTCTCCAGAGCTTCAATTCCACTATGGGCAGTATCAACATTGTAGTTATTCAATTTCAGGAAACGTGATATAGATAGAGTGATATTCTCTTCGTCATCTATTATCAGGATCGTTCCATCTTCCGGGGCTTTCAGATCGGTTTCGACTTTCTGCAAATCAATTATTCGGGAATCCCTGGTATACTGTTTTGTTACAATACCCCTGATTTTCCTCATCTTTTCTATGATCTTCGAAATATGTTCTGCAGATGAATTGATCTGTTCTATGTATTGTGATCCGGTGTGTCCCTTCTCAAGTGTTTCCGAAAGCAGCTGCGTATTACCTATAAGTGTTGTCAGCGGATTATTGATTTCGTGGGCAACTGCTCCAAGGGTTTCATACATCTTCTGGTATATCTCTGATTCTCGTGCTTTTTTACCAATTCTCTGTCTCTCAAGCGCTTTTTCTATTCGCAGTATAAGTTCATCCTCTGAACATGGCTTGATCAGGATATCAATAGCGCCCTTTCTCATCGCTTTTATTGCAACATCGCACGATCCGTATCCCGTGATAAGGATTACCACTGTCTGCGGAGAATGTTTTTTTGTGGCCTCTATGATCTCGAGGCCGTCTACACCTTTCATTACAAGGTCAGTTAGGATCAGATCATATTCATTCCTCTGGATAAGCTGCAAAGCTTCCCGGCCATCCTTCACTGCTTTGATCTGATGCCCATGATCGGCAAGAACTCGTTCGAAAATTTTCAATACCTGGTCATCATCATCGATGATTAGTATCCGGCCGCCTTCCATTCGTATCTCCGGTTATTTTATTGTATTCTATAATATAATACAATATTCTTATAACTCAAAAATAAAATATTCCGGCAGTATCATCTGTAATATAGTGGTTAAATCAGGCAATCAAACTAGACATGGTTTCTCAATTTCAGTTCAATAGGATGGGGATTCAGGTAATACTGCTTTTTTAGATATGACTGATTGTATTTATTCACATAGTGATTCAGAAGTGTGACCGGCACAATCAATGGGATATAGCCGCCGTGATATTTTTCAAGGACTCCAATAAGCTCCTGTTTCTCATCAGAAGATAAATGCTTCTTAAAATACCCCATAATATGCTGCAGGACGTTTACATTCTTTTTTATTGTAGATCTCAATTTCAATGCAGTGCTCAGAGTATCAAGATAATTCCTAAGCAGATCTTTTTGATTTTTACCGGATATGCTTGCAGTCATCCTGCCTAAAATCCTCAGTTTTTCAGGGCTGTGTGCCATAATTAGAAGCTTGTGTCCGGTATGAAAATCGACCAGGGCCTTTGCCCATTGTTTTGACCCTTCAACCATTCTCCATCTTCTGTAAACAAAGATCCTCTCAATAAAATTTTCCCTCAATCCCGGATCATTGAGCCTTCCCTCATCTTCAACCGGCAATAGAGGGAAACGATCCATGAACATTTTTGCCCATATACCTATTCCCCTTTTCGATGGATGACCTTCAAGTGTATAAACCTTGATCCTCGCCATTCCGCTGCTTGGAGATTTGCTTTTGAATATATATCCATTAAGACCTTCTCTGGCAAGTTCATCCAGTCTCTTATTACCCCATAACACCATTTGATCCGTATGATCGGTTCCTGTATCCGGAGAAATTAACCGGGGTGACTGCGGATCACCAACCAGCCTAACAGTAGGCCTCGGAGTGGGCATACCACATTCCACTTCAGGGCAAACAGGTACAAATTCAAAGAAATTCCCAAGTGTACCTGTTATAAAACTATCAAGTTTATGCCCTCCATCATACCTGACTTTCTCCCCAAGAAGACAAGAGGAAATCCCTATTCTAATTTTTTCTGTCATTATTTCTCCAATTTCAATGATAACTATATTAAAACTTGGTCAATCCAAAATCAAGCACAAAAAAGCCGGCCTGATAAATTCTTTTTCAGACCGGCTTGATGATTTGACCACGGTTAGGTTCAGAAAAACTTATCCGCCGTGATCAAAAGGCATCATCTGGCAACGGATTATATTCTGATCTTCCAGAGGTCTCTCCGGATCGATATCGCTGATAACTTCTTTATCGCAGATCCACTCGTTGCCGTTTATATCTACATATACCTCTAAAGGGCGGGCTGTATCTTTGTTTATTCCGTTTCCTAGTGCCATTTTAATTCTCCTTGTTTTTTTCAAATGATATGTTTTCACTTTTCCTTAAGATCTTTATTTGTTGTCCGGCAAGATCACCGAATCTATAACATGAATTACTCCATTTGTTCCAATAATGTCTGTCTTAACTACTTTCGCATTATCGACATAAACGTTACCTTCCATAATAGAAATCTTAGCGTATTGTCCGTTTACGGTTTTTGCTTCTTTTAACTTTACTACATCAGCTGCTTTTACGCTTCCCGATACAACATGATATGTCAATATTGATATAAGCTTATCTTTGTTTTCCGGTTTTAACAGTGTTTCGACAGTTCCTTCAGGTAATTTGGAAAACGCTTCATCAGTAGGAGCAAAAATAGTAAATGGACCGTCACCCTTTAAAGTTTCCACTAATCCTGCTGCTTTGACAGCAGCTACCAGTGTGTTGAATGATCCGGCATCGACAGCTATGTCAACTAAATCTTTTGAGCCCTTTTCTGACGAGAATGAGTCGGCTGAACCAAATAATGTTAAAACGAGAACCGTTACCAGTGTTGTTGTGAGTTTTGCTATTTTCATGTTTAATCCTTTCGAGATTGTGTATTGTTATTCTGTTCACTTGATATTTAAAACACTCCATGTCTAATATTTGTTCCCTTTTTTTGAATTTTTTTCAAATAATTATTCAAAGCTCTTTAAATGGTTGTTTATCAATTACTTATACTTACCCGACAATCTATAAGCATTGATACTATTCATAAATACATCTATATTAATAACAAATATTTTTAGACAAAATTTAGACTTTTAAAATGCAACACTTTTATTCAATCCCCTGAATTTCTGTAAAAAAATAAGGATATTGGATTATGAATTATATAGAAGAATTAGACCTTTTTAATAATTATTAGTGATAAGTCATCATTTTGAGGGGAATCACCTACAAATCTTTCAACGACTTTCAGAATCCTGTTTGCCGCATCCTCTGCATTAAGCTTTTGAAGGCCCGGCAGCATATCGAGGAATCGTTTATCCCCAAAGAAGTCCCCTGCATCGTTACGTGCTTCTGTCAAACCATCTGAATATACAAGGAATATCTCTTCTTCCTGCAGTTCTAATGTCTGTTCAATATACTTGGAATCCTTTGAGAGACCGAGTGCATTCCCTCCCCTCGGCATTTCCTCGATCCCGTCTTCTCGGATAACAACCGGGGGAAGGTGCCCGGCGTTCAGGAAACTTATCTTTCCCCTATCGGGTACCAACTCGAGATAAATCAGTGATACGAATTTCTCAGGCAGACCATCCCTGAGAAAAATATTGTTCATTTCAGCTGCAAGCTCCTCCCGGGATGAGTACCCGGGTGCAAGCGCCCTCAATGTTGCCTGGACTTTCGCCATAAACAATGCTGCTCCGAGACCTTTTCCAGCAACATCACCCAATGTCAGGCCAAGTCTTTCATCTATATTTAGATAGTCGACGAGATCTCCGCCGACATCATTGGCCGGTTTAGTGAACATCCAGATATCCCAACCGGGAAAAACAGGATTCTTATCCGGAAGAAGAGCAAGCTGGACCTCACGGCCGGTTTTCAGTTCATCCTGGGCTAACAACTTATCTTTTAACTCAAGTATTATGATCAGGAGAAAGAATAGAAAACCTATTTTCAGGTTGCTGTTATTCTGTCCCATAGTAGTTACCTGCTGAGAGACGGTCAGTACTACCCCGATCAGAAGAAGGATTCTGCGGAAAGGCGTTAGCTTGAAAAACATGCTTTTCAGTACCCACCATGCTATGAAAAGCCAGCTTTTCCATTTCGGCATTTTCTTCAGTCTACCTCTGGTTTCATCATCCAGGTAGAATGTATAAATATCCTTGAGATCTTTACCAAAACTCTGTTTGATATCACCGTGACGGATATCATCTTTTATGGTTTGTGAAAACTTTTTGCCTTTATATGAGGAACCGCTTGATCTATGACCTGAATAAGCCATTTTTATCCCGTTTAGTAAACTATCTTTCAATATGAATATACGATTCAGCAGAACATGATGTTGCAGAATACACAATAACGGATTATTACATATTGCTGTCAAACAAAATATCGTAATGTTCTATTAAAGGTCCCCTGTCTATCAGGTATCGATCATCTTCGGGATAGTATCTCGCTTTTTCAATATCTTCACCTGCAAATCGTTTGATCGAATCGACCGAAATCCAGTAGGTTATAAGAGTAAACTCCGTACCGGTTCCTACCTCTTTTTTTAGAACTTTCACTCCTCTGTTTCCCTCAGTGGCAAGATAGTCTTTAATACCGGTTTCCTGAAGATACATGTAATATTTTTCAGCATCCTCATTACTTGTAACACCACGCCAAATTCTTGCTATCATTTTCATCCCTTAATACAATATTTTTATTTTTCTTTATTTCCTGAACTAAGATCATCGAGCATTTCCTTAAGATTCTTTATCCCGCCAAACAATACAATCACAACCAGGATAGAGTAGGCAGACAATGTAAAGATCAGAACAGCTTTCCATAATAATACCCAGTTCATGATTTTTCCTCCTTATTTCTATCCGGAAACTTGTAAGAACCTGCGACCATACCGATAAAAGCTATCACAAACGTCATAGCACCTATGAATTTATCGCTAAGATACCAGGCTACATCATCTCCTTTTGTCCAGGGCCCAATACCAAGTATTGCCAGAAGCCCTGCGAGAAGAGCGATCATTGCCCCTGTCGAACTCGCTTTTTTCCAGTAAAGCCCAGCCACAACCACTGTGAACGCCCCTGCAAGATAAATAGTACCCGTTACTGCCATATAGTTCCAGAGAGACACAGGAGCCTCGAACCACAAACCCCAAATCAGGAGGAAAATCCCAATGCATATTATACAGATTCTCGTTATAAGAAGCCGCTTCTTATCAGTAAGATCTTCCTTCTTCATTGGCGCAATAATATCCTGGGTGATCACCGAACTCCAGCTTAAAAGATAGCTGTCGTGTGTAGACATGAATGCCGCAAACATCCCGGCTGCGAGGATTCCGAGAAATCCACTTGGGATCACCTTTGCGATGAATATCGGCATTCCATATTGAGAATTGACTGCATCCGGTCCCTGGAATGCCTGCACCAATTCAGGTATCTGGGAAACGAATACAAATGCCGCTATTCCCCAGAACATCGGGATAACACGCCTTGCCATATAAGATACGGAACTCCATGCATAAAGCTGTTTTGCGACTCTGGGCGATTTTGCAGATAATGCCCTCAACGTTCCTGACTGCCATAGTGCACCTGCAGACAGGCTTAGCACGACCATAAAGATCACATAAATGGGACCAAATCCGGAATTTTCAGCCAGTGGATTGAGCCATGCTGCCGCATCAGCGCTTGACGGGATTTCAAACAGTGTAGTCCAGCCTATTTTGTCAATAATAAAATAACACCCTATTATCATTCCGAATGAAAGGACAATGAACTGGAGAAAATCATTTATCACTACAGATACCATTCCACCGAATACCGTATAGATCAAAACCATAACAAGCATTACAGACATATAGATCTTTAGCCCGGCCGGATCAGCATATCCGGTGATCCCCCTCATAAATCTTGCGCCCGCCTGCAGGAATAGACCCATATTCAGGATCCCGCCGAGTGCAAGTATTGTCCCTCCCACTATTCTTGTCCTTCTGCCAAATCTCTTTTCATAGAACTCCGGAATCGTCATCACTTTCAGTTCCCGGAGTTTATAAACAATGAATCCGGTAATTCCGATTGCGAAAATGCAGACTGCCTCAATAACGGCAACGTGAAAAGCTGAATAACCATGTAAAAAACCCAGTTCGGAATTATACATTACTGTCACAAGACCGAGTTCTGTTCCTGTCATTGTCGCAATGGCGATGAACAGCCTCAATGATCTTCCGGCGACAATGAAATCGCTTAACTGAGTGATATATTTTCTTACAACTATACCGATAACAACAGGAATGCAGATATATACACAGACTATTATCCAGTCAATAGTCTTAAAATTGGTCGCAAAAACATCCATAAACTGTTCTCCGCCTTTATTGCATTACATATTGATCTAATCCGAATTCAGCCGCCTACTATACCAAGAGGTTCTCTAGTCTTCCAGAGACCTCTTGTAAAATCAGGAAATTCAACAGCCTTGCTTTTGTTTGCGACCGAAATCTCGCTCAATTCAGATACAACACTCCATGCTGCGGCGTCATATACATCCATATCGGGTTGTTCTCCGTTTCTCAGTGAGTAGATCAGCCTGTAATCCTCGATATAGTCCATACCCCCATGTCCGGCCCCACGAGCAGCCTCACCCTGCTCAGTCCATAAGGGATGCTCAAACTGCTCACGATATTTATCCAGAGCCTCCCACTGATGAGAGTTTTCACTTACACCTTCGATATAGATCCTGTCAGGATACCCGTGGGCTATTCCTTTTGTTCCCTGAATGAGATCACCCCTGCTGTAAGGCCTGGGCAGGTTGCAGTCATGATAAAGCGTAATCGTCTTGCCGCTGACAGTCTTTATCAGACTTACATTTACATCTCCCAGAATATATGTTTCCTTCCTCTTGGGATGATCAGCAGGGAAATTAGCAGCAGCATACTCCTGCAGACCTTTTGATGGACTGCTCATCGAAACAAGGTATTCGAACAGGTCGCCCCTGTTAATATTCATCCTCTGAGCAACAGGACCGAGACCATGGGTGGGATAGAGATTGCCGTCTCTTGTCTTAGAGTGTTCTCTTCTCCATAGGCCTTCACCGCTATCGGCAAACTTCACCCCTCTAAGGTCATGAAGATATCCGCATTCTCCGTGCACCAGCTCACCGAACAGCCCTTTTCTCACCATATTAAGCAGCATCATTTCCCGTCTGCCATAACAGCAATTCTCCATCATGATACAATACTTCTGCGTGTTTTCAGAGGTTTCAACAAGCTGCCAGCATTCATCTATCGTAACAGCTGCAGGAACTTCTGTAGCAGCATGTTTACCGGTATTCATCGCTTCAACGCAGATAGGGACATGCCACTTCCAGGGAGTTGCCGTAAAGACCAGATCAATATCATCTCTTTCACACATCCTTTTAAAATCAAATTCACCCAGTGTATAGATCTCAGGTTCAGGCTGACCGGAATCTGAAACAATTTTCTGCGATCTTTTTGCATGATCTTCCACAATATCACAAACTGCTTTTATCTCTACACCGTCAATCCTGACAAAATTTCTTACATGAGCCGTTCCCATGCCGCCAACCCCTACGAATCCCATTCTGACTGGATCGATCTTTGGGGAAATGAATTCCACCGGCGTCGCTGATGGATGCCTTGTAGAAGTCGAACAACCTGAGAGTATCATACCACCGAAAGCTGCTCCTAAACCAGCCGCTGCCCCCAGCTTAACGAAATCCCGTCGAGAATAGTCTTCACTATTTAGGCTACTATTTTTCATCGCTCACCTCTGTATTTTTTTGCAGATTCATTTTATTTGCTTTCAACTCTTGCTCCATCGTCTATAGATATTATATAAGGAACTCCACCTTCTCTTTTTATAGACTCGGCAATTTCTTCAGTATTTTCAGGGGCATACACGAACATACAGCCGCCGCCACCCGATCCGTTGATCTTACCTCCTAATGCACCTGAATTCATAGCGGCATCAAGCATTCTGTCGATCTTCGGTGTAGATATCCGGAGCTTGTCCCTGAGCTGTACATGATGCCTGGTTAGAAGTTCACCCAATCCTGTATTATCAACCACCTCATTCATCATTAGTTTTTTTGCATCCTTCGTCAATTCCCGGTTAACGATATTACCTTCCAACAGGTCTAGCTGGTCATCTGAAATTAGTTTTGAGTATCGCTCAAGATGTTCCATATGAAGATTACTTATACATAGGCCCTCCTCCTCCATTTTCAGTCTTTTCATAGCATCGATTGCGCCCATCTTTACTCTAGCCAGCATACCGGTAGTATCTTTCGGTTCACAGGAATCTCCAAGTATGAATTTGCCCATCTGTGCGGGTATCTCCAGATGGTCTTCTATCCGGTTAAAATCAATGAAACGGATTCCACCAAAAGCCGCCATGAAATGGTCCATCATTCCACCCGGTTCTTTAAACTCAAGTACTTCAGCCTCGTGGGCAAGTTTAGTCAGGTCTATCGGCGATTCAGCCCTGTTATCCTTAGCTGCATTTAGAAGAAACTTTATCCACGCTACAGTCAAAGCTGATGAACTTGAAGTACCCGCGTTTATAGGAATGTTCCCTCTAATCCGGCAATTATAACCATGATTGATTCTAATTCCCATTCTCAATAGAACATTCAAACCACTCCTGAAATAATCTCGTTCTTTAATATAATTTACCGGCTCAGACAGATCGATCCTGTCTTGCTCTAAAATATCAGGCATATCCAGAATAAACACTTTGTCGTTTCTACGTTTACCAGAAACAGATATTCTGAGCCCCACAGCCGCAGCAATTACAGGCAGTCCGAGATAATCCTGGTGTTCACCAAAAAGGCAGATTCTTCCCGGAGCAGACACCTTCAGGTTTTCAGTTTCATTAGTCATAACCAGGACCACTCATCATCTTTTCAGCT
Source organism: bacterium (assembly GCA_028278455.1). Taxonomy (GTDB): domain Bacteria; phylum SM23-31; class SM23-31; order SM23-31; family SM23-31; genus JANQEH01. The sequence continues at coordinate 6,125 of JANQEH010000173.1, read as the reverse complement.
TCGGCAAGATCATTTTCTGTATTGACTCCAAAGACTATCTTTGGATCACTTACCGTTATAGTCCCGATCCTCATTTGTCGTTCCGACATGATCTCCATCAAATCTGTCAGATAGTATTCACTCTGAGAATTGTCATTCCCCAATTCTTTTAGAAGTGGGAATATCTTATCAGAGCGAAAACAGTAATGTCCGGTATTCACCTCTTTTATTTTTTTTATCTCAGGAGATGCATCCTTTTCTTCAACTATCCTTTCCGGAAGTCCTTCCTCATCACGGACAATTCTCCCAAACGGGGGTGTATTTTCCAGAACGGCGGTTAAGAAAGTTCCGTCAGCACTCTCCCTGGTATGTTCCTTTATAAGACTCATTAAAACATCACATGTAATAAAAGGACCGTCACCGTAAAGGACCAGAATATTTCCTGGAAAATCTTTTAGCACATCTTCTGCTTGCATCAGGGCGTGTCCGGTCCCGAGCTGTTCTTCCTGTATTACATATGTATACCCTGAACCAAGCTCATACGTGATCTTTTCCGAGCCATACCCTACTACTATGCATATCCTGTCAATGTCAGCGCGTTCACAGGCATTTATTACATAAGAAATCATCGGTCGGCCGGATATTCTATGCAAGACCTTCGGCAGGTCCGATCTCATCCTTGTACCTTTACCTGCAGCCAGAATAACCGCAACCACATCAATATTGTCATAATTTTCTATCACTTATTCCATCTTTTCTCTTGCAGTGATGCTCTGATTTCCATCCATTTTCCAGAAATCCATATCACTTAACTGCTCTCCATAACCGCTTGCCTGGTCAAGACTAATCATTATTTTATTCAGTGAGCCCGCTTTTAGCTCAATGAATTCTCTTATCATTTTGTGAAGCCAGCTGTTATTTGGTTTATTAAATGGACAGACTCTTTTGCAATTCGAACAGCTGAAACCATTGAAATCGTAGCAGGTCTCGGGATGTATATACCATTTTAGAACTCCCGGATTATTAGATACAGAGGTTCCTGACCAAGTGCGCTTTCCGTCAGGTATTGATCCGCTCGGACAATGTTCTGCGCATAGCATGCAGTCTTCACAGAATTCAGTTACTCCGAATTTTATAGGCGAATCAGGTATCAGCGGCATATCGGTTATAACCTTGGCTAACCTTATTCTTGGTCCAAATTTAGGATTGATCAGGATTCCGTTCCTTCCCAACTCACCAAGACCGGCATCAATTGCCATTGGAATACTAAGCCCAATACCGTTTCCAGCTGGAATAGCTCTATAGCCAAGGGCCCTAATAAAATCTGCAAGCGTAGATGCTGTAAATGCCATTCTGGAGTAACCGTTTCCAGTAGCTGCAGATGCAAGCCTCCCGGGAGAGTTACAGATACCGTAAAAGTCTTCCTCAAAAGCTACTGCAACTACACGATTCATTGATTCCGGAATATACCATACATCATTCTCCAGACCAAAGCGTTCATCACCCGGCCTTACAGGTAATGCCCTTGATCTGTCTTTACGGTCAGGTGAAAATCTATCGGAATATAACCATAAAGGATTAAGCTCTGCGACTCCCGCTGTTGATGCTCCGTAAAACAAAGCTGCATGCTTTACCGCAGCAGTAGCTTCATTCCATGTCATATCAAGTTCCTCAGGATCCCAGGTACCCAGTTTTTCCAATCCCATTCCTCCTACCATACCATCCTGAAGTTCCCAACTGTAAACTCCTCCATAATCCATATTTGCATATTTCCAGGAAGCTGCCATCAGGGCATAATCCAGTCTTGTCTGGTCCGGGATCTCACCCTTACCCTTAACCAGGTTTTCATAGGTAATATTCTCTTCAGTCTCAGGCCTGTTAAGCCTTAGTGGATCCCAGACATTTCTTGAAAACACATTCCTCTTTTCGCTCATCTGTTTCAATATTTCGCTATCCATGTCATAAGGAATACAATTTTGCTTAAGCCTTTCAACAGGAAACTTGCCGTAGTCTTTATCGGATCTTACTAAAACTCCATCAGTAGTTTCGGCTATAATCCTGGAAGAAGACAGGCCTCCCACTAAGATTGCTGAGGAGAGCCCCAGCCGCTTAAGAAAAGATCTTCTTTCAATAGTATTATCAGTCATCTTTCTAATTATAGAAATTTTTCACTTTTTTTTTGTTGACTTTGTCAGAATAAACCTGTTTATCAATATTCCCCAGATAACAGCAGCGAATCCCATAATACAACCTATAACAGCAGCTCCTTTGAAAGTACCTTCTTCAACAAATTCTACAACAGTTGCGGACACAAAGGAAAGGTATACGAATGCAGCAATAATAATCATCCACTGGAATATGCTTATCTTCATCCCATTTTTTCTGGTGTGGCTATAGAATAGAATAAATCCGGACGTAATTAAACCTCCCAAGAAAAATTCAACCATTGGTTATCCTCGTATTAGATTGGTCAATATTTATGTGGGAATCCGATCCTTGCAGCATCTGATATGCTGCCGTTCTTTGTAAAATATGGTCTGATGCTGAAATTAAAACTATACGATTCCGGTAATAGCTTATATTTCTCAAGTTGGCCGGGACCGCAGCTTGCATTTCCCAACCCTAACTGCTTATGATCTATATTGAAATAGATCTCTTCTCTTTCAGTCAATTCATGGAGATGTTCAGCCTTTACAAGATCTTCTATTGAATAATGCAGCGCAGTTACAGACATCAGATTTTCTGCGGAGAAAACCACACCATTACCATTCTTCGAGGTAAAGCACGCCCACCTTACATCTTCCCGGTTACCCATTTCCTGAGGTCTGACATAGGGAACGAACTGCTCCCGGACTGTACTTATGAAATGTCCTACATCGGCTCCGGTTTTCCTGTCAGGATAGTTTTCATGCGGCCCCCTGCCGAAATACTGGAAGATTTCAAGCTCCTTATCAAGTACCATATTAACACCAAGCTTCGGCAGAATGGGCAGGTCACCGAAAGGTTCTACATGGTTAGCAACATTGATATACCCGTTTCCAAGTATAGTGTATACACAGTGATGATTAAAGCCGCTGGTTCCGTTTGCACTGTACCGGTTTTTTGCAGATATTACGATCATATTCTTTACAAGATCTATCACTTCAACGTTTTCTACTGTCACGCTCATATCGTCCAGGCCGGTTTCTTTCCACTGTCTCGCAAGATGTTTGTCGTTATCTGTCGGTGCGCGGAAAACATTCAATACTGGTCCCCGGCCATTATCAAAAATGTTTTTATTCCCGTAGTTTACAGAAGTGAGCTTTCCTTTAGCTCTGTCAAATTCAACCGTGAAACCTCCACCCCTTATCTTAATTATATGATTTTCCTCTGTCATACTGAGGTCTTTCATGTTTTCGATTTCGACAACAGGTTTCGACAAAACTTCAAATGGAATTTTCAGCTGCTCCCATGCTATCTCATGCCCATCTGCGGCCCATTCGGTTCGGTCCTTTATCCGGAAGCTTACTCTAAGGTGATATTCAGCGCCGGGTTTTAATTCCGGTTTTTCGAACGGGATCTTTATAAAACCGGTTTCACCGGGAGGGAGATCTATCGGTTCGATTATTCCTTCCTGGATATTACTCCCGTCTTCAGACAATACCCAGTTAACAGAAAATTCATTCAAATTCGTAAAAAAGAACCAGTTTCTAACCTTAAGTCTTCCGGCAGTAAGATTATCACCTACTATAGCTATATTTTGATATACCTTTTTTACTTCCCACAACTTCGGTGGGATACTCCTGTCCGGGAAGACGCAGCCATTGATACAGAAATTATTATCATTCGGTTCGTCCCCGTAATCACCTCCATAAGCATAAAACCATACTTCTTCACCCTTTTCATCTGTTGTATATTTTCTCAAACCCTGATCTACCCAATCCCATATACAACCACCCTGCAGATGTTTGTATTTCTCTATCGCATCCCAGTATTCCCTGAGATTTCCAATTGAATTCCCCATTGCATGTGCGTATTCACAGAGAATAAGCGGTCTGTCACGGTCTTCCTCTCCATAGGCAATAATTGAATTTACATGTGAATACATCGGACAAACAATATCGGTATGGGGCCTTCTGCCTGCCCTTTCATAATGTACCGGCCTTGTGGGATCATGCTGGTGTATCCAGTTACTGGTTGCCCTGAAATTCGTTCCGTCCCCGCCTTCATTTCCCAATGACCATATTATCACGGAAGGATGGTTTTTGTCTCGTTCGACCATCCTGATTGTTCGCTCCATGTGAGACAAAAGCCATTCCGGCCTGTTGCCAAGGGTTTTTTCCGGTTTGTACCCAATACCATGAGATTCGATATTAGCTTCATCAATTACGTATAATCCATATTCATCACAAAGGCTGTACCATTCGGGATCATTCGGATAGTGTGATGTCCGAACTGTATTAAAATTGAATCGTTTCATGATCCTTATATCCCGGATCATTGATTCTCTTGTAATGTAATGTCCCAGATCGGGATCATGCTCATGCCGGTTAACTCCTTTGAACAAAACCGGCTTCCCATTGACCAATAACTGTCCTCCGTTTATCTCGACACTACGGAATCCGATCCTGCAGGGAATGACTTCGAGTATTTTTTCTTCTTCAGTTTTAAGGATCATCAACACTGTATAAAGGTTCGGTTTCTCCGCAGACCATTTTAAAGGATTTTTCACATCGGCAGTCATTGAGACTATCGCTTCATCTCCACTATGCAGATACTCTGCATTACCGGTCATTATAACCTCTTCCGATAAATAATCACCGGAATCATCAAGCAAATTCACTTCTATACGAGGACTCACTATCCCTTTATCAGCATAGTTTTTTAGTTTCGCAGTAATTCTCAATTCAGCATTCTTATAATCATCGTCCAGAATTGTCTCAATAAAGAAATCCCTGATATGGACTTGCGGAGTCGAAAAAAGGTATACATCACGGAATATCCCGCTCAATCTCCAGAAATCCTGGTCTTCGAGGTATGAGCCGTCACACCAGCGGTATACTTCCGCTGCTATAATATTGCTTCCATCGCGGATAAACGGTGTAATATCAAATTCTGCCGGAGTCCTGCTTCCCTGGCTGTAACCTACTTTTTCACCGTTGATCCACAGATAGAATGCAGATTCGACACCATCGAAATGAATGAATATTCTTCTTTCGTTCCATTCACCTGGAACCTCAAATTCTGTCCTGTAAGATCCTACTGGATTATTGTCATGAGGGATCATTGGCGGATCTGCTGGAAAAGGATAACGGACGTTTGAATAGATCGGGATTCCATAACCGACCATCTGCCAGTTACCCGGTACATCGATCTCATCCCAGTCGTTTACATCATAATCGGTCTTATAAAAATCAAGAGGCCGGTCTGCCGGTCTTTTAACCCAGTTAAACTTCCATCTTCCATTCAAGGATTTATAAAATGCCTGGGAAATATCACCGGATAATGCAGCTTCAGGTCTGGAAAACACTTTCATAGTACTGTGTGCCGGCTCCTTATTGATTCCGACAATAGCAGGATTTTCCCAGTCATTGACAGTCTGGCCTTCTGCTGGAACAATGAAAGAGCCTATAGCAAATACCAACACTGATGCAATGATAAATATCTGTATTTTCAGCATTTATTGATCCTCCCTTAATCAATAATGTTAAATACCAGGATTTTCTATTCCGGAATAATACGCACAGTACTTTGATGAAGATAAATTCAAATATTTAGGATAAGGAAACAATTACAGGATATAATATTGTAGATGATTATAAGGAATATTTAAGATATTATCAATTAGTATCTTCAGGAATTGTGGTATTTCAAACTGATCCTGCCACAATCAATTGTTTTAATACCATTGAAACAACTTAGGGATAAAAAACTCACCGGAGTGAGTTAAGAAACATTAAATCGAGATGTTAATCATAAGATTTATTACATAAATCCCCTATTTAATTAGTGCCATCCGTTTACTCATAATCTTATCGCCGGCAATGATCCTGTAAATATAAGTCCCTGAAGAAACGGTTCTGCCGAAGTTGTCTCTGCCGTCCCATCTTACCTTATGTGAGCCTGACGGCATATTACTCGTAAGCAATGTTCTGACTTCCTGTCCA